>CAWUTX010000043.1:0-7049 GCA_963925015.1 uncultured Gammaproteobacteria bacterium | reverse complement strand
TTTAGTTGTGCGACCAACTTTTTGAATGGTCGCAAGTGCATTTTTTGTGGTTCTTTTAAGACTGCAAAGACCGCACGAAGCTGCGTGAAAGGCATGCGCTGTGGCAAGCAAAAAAGCCTGAACAAGCTGCGCTGTGAGATTGCCATCTTGCAGGGCTTTTACCAACAGCAACCGGCCTATCGTTTGGCGAGTAATTTGGGTTTGGATGCCAAGACTGTGACGCGGGTCTATCAGCGGTTGCGCATCGCCCTGTTTCATATCACGGAACTGGAAGGTGCCAAACTGTCCGGCGAGATCGATCTGGATGAGTCCTATTTCGGCGGAGTCCTTAAGGGGCCTCGTGGTCGTGGTGCCAAGGGTAAAAGTATCGTATTCGGCCTGCTGGAGCCGGATGGCAGGGTTTACACCAAAGTGGTGGAGTCGGTCTCGGCAGAGACGCCTATGATCCATATCCATGCGCATACTCGCAAGGGGTCGGTTTACTACACCGACGCGTTTCGCGGGTATCAGTCGCTGCAAAGGTATGGAAAACATATGGTGGTGAATCACTCCAAAGAGTTCGTTAGTAAAAAGACCAAAAACCATATCAATGGCATTGAAGGATTTTGGAGTTATGCTAAACACATTCTGTACAATTATCGGGGCGTATCAAGGTATCACTTTCCCATGTATCTAAAAGAAATTGAATACCGTTACAATCATCGTCAGGAAAATATTTTTAAACTCTTCCTGGCTATCTACTTTGGTTACGTTTCGCCCTAATTACCCAACGTAAAGGTAAGGGGCGCTGCGCTTTTGCAGCGTCCCCTGCACCGCAGGGTTGGGCATCGCGCAATCAATTAGCCGAGAGCCGCGGGGTTGAGCCGCCACAGCGAAGCGGTCAAGGCGGTGGCGAAGCTTACCCAGGCGAGATAAGGCACGAGCAGAAGCCCCGCCAGCTTATGCAAACGCCAAAATGCCAAGAGGGTGCTGGCGATGAGCCACCACAGCGCGACGATCTCGGCCAGTGACAGCGCTCCTTGGTGCCAGACAAAGAAAATCCAGGTCCATAGCGCGTTGGCGAACAACTGGGCGACGAATAATTTCAACGCGGTGGAGGCGCCACGAAAGCCGTGATCTCGCCAGACGAGCCAGGCGGCGATACCCATGAGGACGTATAGCACCGACCAAACTGGGCCAAAGAGCCATGCCGGCGGTGCCCAGGACGGCTGGGAGAGTTCGCCATAGAACGAGGCAGCACTGGCAGAGGCGATGGCTCCTATACCTCCTGTGGCGAAGGAGGCGACAAGCCAACCAGCGAGGCCGAGCACTTGTTTTCTTGAGGCGGGATGCGTCATGCTCATTTACGCTCCCAAGGTTCAACGCCACCGGCGCGCACTTCAAACAGGGGATGCACCTCTAGCACTTCAGTCGCTAGCCACTGCTGATAAAGCCCAGGGTTACGCTCCTTCAGCTTGGCTAGGAGGTGCGCCCATTCATACGCAATCTGGCCGGATGTTACACTCAGCGCCACGGCTTTTCCTGTTGACTTGATTTTGCTTTTATCGAAAGAGTACCCGCGCATCTCGGCCTCGGCATGAATCGCCCTTAGATACAGCGATATGGCGGCCAGTGGCGTTGAGTGGGTCTTATAGCGATCCAACTGCGGATGATTGGGGTAACCACGTGTTTCACCGCGCAGAACGGCCTGCGCCAAAAGGGTTTCCCGCCACAGCGCAACTAGACCTTGCGAGTCGAGGTACTTGGGGTGTAATGACCAGAGGCGCATGCTCTACGGTGCCCAACGTAAAGTAGACACCCTAAAAAAACAGGGAAATACACCTTGGCAAGGTGTATAACTCCAACGAAGTTGTCATAGGTATTTGATTTTTATTGACTAAGTAAATTGGACGCACCCTATAACTCCCTCTAAAGCCCCTTAGCAGGTCGCTCGCCCTTGCTGGCTCGGGTGCGGCGAGCAGTCATGCCAAGAGCGGTCATTTATCTACCCTGTAAGGCGTATGCAACCTGTGTTGAATTAGACGCCGCATCTTGTTTCATGGCAAGTGCTTTGTGTACCGCTGGCTAGGCTAGTCGAGGCCGAGCTTTTTCAGGCGGTAGCGCAGGGCGCGGAAGGTGATGCCGAGGAGTTTGGCGGCGGCGGTTTTGTTGTGGCGCGTTTTTTCCAGTGCCTTGATGATGGCTTCTTTTTCCAGTGTGCCGAGATAGGGTTCCAGAGCGTTGCTATCGCGCACGGCGGCCTCATGCGTCTGCAGTAGGTGCAGGTCGGGGGCGTCGATTATGCGGCCTTCGCACAGGGTGAGTGCGCGTTCCAGGATGTTTTCCAGTTCGCGCACGTTGCCGAAGAACGTGTAGTGGGTGAGCGCTTCCAGCGCGGCGGGACTCAGGCGCGGTGTGGTGGCGCCGGTTGCTGCGCTCAGCCGTTGCAGGATGTGTTCGGCCAGCAGTGGAATATCCTGCGTGCGTTCGCGCAGACTGGGCACGTGCAGTTCGATGACGTTGATGCGGTAGAACAAATCCTGGCGGAACTCGCCTTTTTTCACCAGTGCGCCCAGATCTTTGTGCGTGGCGCTGAGGATGCGCACGTCGATGGCGGTTTCTTTTTGTTCGCCGATGGGGCGCACGGATTTTTCCTGAATCGCGCGCAGCAGTTTCACCTGCATGTGCAGCGGCAGGTCGGCGACTTCGTCGAGAAACAGGGTGCCGCCGTGTGCGGCCTGAAACAGGCCGGGTTTGTCCGCCACCGCGCCGGTGAAGCTGCCTTTTTTGTGGCCGAAGAATTCGCTGTCCATGAGGTGATCGGGAATTGCGCCGCAGTTCACCGGAATGAAGGGGCCGCTGGCGCGCGGGCCGCTTTCGTGAATCAGGCGCGCGGCCAGCTCCTTGCCGGTGCCGGATTCGCCGCTGATGTAGACCGGCGCCTGGCTGCGCGCGAGCTTGGCGATGGTGATGCGGATGGTTTGCATGACGGCCGAGTGGCCGAGCAGGTCGAGGCCGGCGCGCGCCGACGACGGTTCGGCGCGTGTGGACGAGAGCCGCAGTGCCGTGCTGACCAGATTACGCAGCACGCGCAGATCGACCGGTTTGGAAACAAAGTCAAACGCACCCGCCTTGAGCGCGGCGATGGCCGACTCCATGTTGCCGTGCGCGGTGATGACCGCGACCGGGGTGGCGGGGTTGTGAATCTGCATGTGTTCGACGAGATCGATGCCGTTGCCGTCCGGCAGGCGCATGTCGGTGAGGCAGAGATCGAACGACTGTTTTGCAAGCAGCGCGCGTGCCTGTTGCAGCGTTTCAGCCGTAAGCGAGGTGACGTTCATGCGCTTCAGGGTGAGCTGCAGCAACTCAAGGATGTCGGCCTCGTCGTCTACTACTAATGCAATAGGATCGCTCATGACTGGTCACTCACATCAGCGGCTTGCGTCTGCGGTCAGCGAACGTAATGCGAAAACAACTACCCTCTGAAACAGGTATGTAGTTGAGCCGTGCCTGATTGAGCTCACACAGTTCGCGCGCAATATATAGGCCGAGACCGGTGCCGCTCTGTTCGGTGGTGAAGAACGGCTCGAAGATATGTTGCGCGACTTCCGGTGTGATCGCAGGCCCGAAGTTGATGACATCGATATGCGGTGCGGCGGATTCAGGCCCCGGATCGCAACACAGCTTCAGTCGGGGGCGCTGATGCAGGTCACTGTAGCGCAGTCCGTTTTCGCACAAATTCCACAGCACCTGATGTAACTGGCCGGGGTCGATATGCACTATGATGCCGTCGGCGGGGTACTCCATGGCGATGTCTTTGTCTGTGAGCTGGTGGTTATGCACAAGCTGGGCAATAAAGTCATTCAGCCAGTATTGCAGCGGCACATCTGTCTGATGGGTCTGATCGCGGCGACTGAGTTGCAGCACATTGCTGATGATCTTGTTCATCCGCAGCGATTGATCGCACACGATGTCTGTCAGGCGCGCATCTTCTGCGTTGAGCGAGGGCGACTCGCTGAGCAACTGACCGGCGTGGCTGATCGCACCCAGCGGATTGCGTATCTCATGCGCGATGCTGGCGGTAAGCCTGCCGAGTGAGGCCAGTTTGAGTTGTTGCGCCTGTTGTGAGATGGCGCTGACGTCTTCCAGAAATATCAGCGTGCCGGAGGTGGTCTCCGTTCCCAGCCGCTCAAAGCGTGGCAGGATATCGGCGGACACGCTGGCCGGGTGGATGATGTGCGTGGTGCTGAGGGAGTTCTTCTGCCAGGCATGGAACTGTTGCGCAAGATCGGGCGCTATGCGGTCGAGTGTGTGCGTGGCGGATGCGTCTGGAGCATCGAACAGTTGCGCAGCGGATTCGTTCATGAGGCGGACAGTTCCGTCGCCATTGAACACCATGATGCCGGTCTGCATGCGGTCGATAATGTACTCCGTGAGTTGCTGCATGTTGGCTAGGTCTGCGGCACGTTGTTCGGCGAGGGCCTCGCTGGCGCGTGCGCTGCGCGCGAGATATTGGGTGAGGATGGCAGTGGCGAAGTAGCTTGCGCCCAGCATGCCCGCCAGCGTGTAGCTGTCGGGGGTCGCCAGTGCTTGCCAGTGCACGTAAACAGATTCGCTCAGCGTAGAGAGGGTCGCGACGGCAGCGAAGAACATCGCGGTTCGGCCCGGCATGAATAGGCCGCCGCCCGCGACCACCACCACGAGCAAAATGCCGAGGCCGCTGTTTGCCCCGCCGCTGGCGTGCATAAGCAGGGTGATGGCGGCAATGTCGATGAGCACCTGGATGTAGATCTGGTGCCGCAGGGGCGGCCAGCGCCAGAGCAGGGCGAAGCCGCAGGTGACGGCGAACACCAGATAGAAGGCGCTGAGTGCCGAGAAAATCTGGGGTGCGTGTTCGCCGAACGGTTTGAGCGGCGTTTCCAGCAGGGTGGAGGCAAACAGGACGCCCGCGAGCAGCAGCCGGTAGATGTTAAGAAAGCGCAGGGCGTTCCACGTGAGGTTGGAGCCGGAGGCCTCGCCGGTGCGGGTGCTGATGGTGGCGGTCTGTTCAGTCACCCCGGCCTCGGTCAATCGCGCGCATCCCGGTGTGTCGCCGAACAATAGTAACGCTCATCCTTTACCAGTGCCTCGCCTGCCGGTACGTGCAGGCCGCATTTGGCGCAGCGCACAATGGTGCCGATGCGCGGAGGCTGCCTGGGCGGCGCTTGGCGGCGCAGATAATTGCGCACCAGCACGACAATCACCCATACGGCCAAGGCGATAAAGATCAGGCGTAACAGGTTCATAGGCAATAACGGAGAATTTCTCCGCAGAAGCATAGCGCATTTTGCCTAAATCGCCTATTTCCTCCACAATAACGCTCTTTTAAGACGGAACGCCGATCATGTATCTGCACGAGTACCAGTCCAAGCAATTACTCGGCGCGTACGGCCTACCGCTGCCGGCGGGCCGCATCGCTCACTCGGCACAGGAGGCCGTGGAGGCCGCGCACACACTCGGCGGCGCGAGCTGGATGGTGAAGGCGCAGGTGCATGCGGGCGCGCGCGGCAAGGCGGGCGGTGTGCAGCGCGCAACCAGCTGCGCCGAAGTGGAGCGGATGGCCAAGGCGCTGATCGGCAGGCGTCTGGTAACGCAACAGACCGGTGCACAAGGCCTGCCGGTGGGCGTCGTACTGGTGGAGACGCCCTGCGTCGCGGTGCGCGAACTTTACCTCTCGCTCACCATCGACCGCTGCAGCGAGCGCGTGATGGTCATGGCCGCCGCCGGTGGTGGCATGGAGATCGAGCAGCGTGCCCATGACACGCCCGATACGATACACACCGTCACGGCAGACCCGGTCGCAGGCCTGCAGGCTGAGCAGTGCCGTGCGCTGGCCTTCACCCTGAATCTGGTGGACAAGCAGGTCGCGCAATTCACGAAAATCCTGCTCGCACTGTACCGTCTGTTCGTGGAAAAAGACGCCGCCATGATCGAGATCAACCCGCTGGTCGTGACCGACGCCGGCGACCTGCTCGCGCTCGACGCCAAGATCGTGCTCGACGACAATGGGCTGTACCGGCAGACGGAGCTGGCCGCGCTGCGCGACGTGACGCAGGAAGACGCGCGTGAAAGCGCCGCGCGCGGCTTTGGCCTCAACTACATCACGCTCGACGGCAACATCGCCTGCATGGTGAACGGCGCCGGGCTCGCGATGGCGACCATGGATTTGATCAAGCTGCACGGCGGCGAGCCCGCCAATTTTCTCGACGTGGGCGGCGGTACGACAGCGGACAAGGTGGCGGAGGCATTCAAGCTGATTTTGTCCGACAAAAAGGTACGTGCGATTCTGGTCAACATCTTCGGCGGCATCGTGCGCTGTGACCTGATTGCGGAAGGCATCATCAAGGCCGTGTCCGAGGTCGGCATTACGCTGCCCGTGGTCGTGCGACTGGAGGGCAACAACGCCGAGCGCGCGCGCGAATTGTTGCATGACAGCAGACTCAAAATAATCACCGCTGACGGTTTGACCGATGCGGCTGTGAAGGCAGTAGCAAGTAGCAAGTTACAAGTAGCAAGGTAAAAGAATCACTGCCATGTTTTTACTTGCTACTTGTAACTTGCCACTTGTCACTGGGTTGATATGAGCATATTAGTCAACAAGAACACCCGCGTTATTTGCCAAGGCTTCACCGGCAAACAGGGCACGTTTCACTCCGAACAGGCCATTGCCTACGGCACGCGCATGGTCGGTGGCGTTACGCCCGGCAAGGGCGGGGCGACGCATCTCGGCCTGCCGGTGTTCAACACCGTGCGTGATGCGGTGCGAGAAACGCAGGCGGACGCGAGCATGATTTACGTGCCCGCGCCGTATGCGGCGGATGCGATTCTGGAGGCGGCGGATGTGGGCATTAACGTCATCGCGTGCATCACCGAGGGGATTCCTGTGCTGGATATGCTCAAGGTGAAGGCCGCGCTGAAAAATTATCCGCAGGTGAGACTCATCGGCCCGAATTGCCCCGGGGTCATCACGCCGGGCGCGTGCAAGATCGGTATCATGCCGGGTGCGATACACCAACCCGGCCGCGTCGGCA
>CAWUTX010000042.1:0-22679 GCA_963925015.1 uncultured Gammaproteobacteria bacterium | reverse complement strand
TCCCGCGACATTAGTAGAACCCTTCGCTGGCGCTCTTCCCTGTACGGCACTGGACGCCGGGAGCGACCAGGATCATGAACGCGGCGGGAGCGTCATGGCCAACACGGTTTGCTCCTGTGTCTTGCGGAAGGCGCGGAGTTTTTCGGTTAATGCGGGGTCATGTCTCGCCAACAGGGCCAGCGCGAACAAGGCGGCGTTCACTGCGCCCGCCTCGCCGATGGCGAAGGTGGCCACCGGCACGCCTTTCGGCATTTGCACGATGGACAAAAACGAATCCACGCCTTGCAAATGTTTGGACGGCACCGGCACACCCAGCACCGGCACCAGGGTCTTCGCGGCCAGCATACCCGGCAGATGGGCCGCGCCGCCCGCCCCCGCAATCACGCACGCGAGCCCGCGCATCTCCACGGATTCTGCGTATTGAAACAATAAATCGGGGGTACGGTGAGCGGATACGACCTTGCTCTCATAGGGCACGCCGAACTCATCCAGCTTGTGCGCAGCGTGCTGCATGACCTGCCAGTCGCTGTCACTGCCCATCACCAGACCTACCAGCGGCTTGCTCATTTTTTATTTACGCCTGATCGTCATAGGGCATACGCCTATGACCGTAACGGGTTGCCCACACCCAGTACGCCACCGACACACCATCACCTGTTGTGTGTGCGAAGTCGCAGGGCTCGTCGTGCAGCGGGTCAAGGTGCCCTATAGCGACGTATCAGTCCGGCCAGATGCGCTCCGGGTGGAGATTATCTCGCAAGTTATCCGGGCTGGACTGCCGCGCACGGGGGCGCGCGACGGGCGGCTTGGCCGCCCTCACTTCCAGTGTCGGCCGCTCCCGGCTTGCTCCCTCACGCGACATTGGTTGAACCCTTCGCTGTCGCTCTTCCCCGTACGGCACGGGAGGCAGCGCGCCGACGGCGGTCTCCGCGTCATGCTCCGTCCTGGCGGCGCGCACCGCACCGGCGAGTTTGCTCGATAAATCTTTTTTACCTACTGGGGTCTTGCTCATAGTTGCATTACCTCTTCGATGACTGCGTCGAGTTCCTGCGCTGCGGCCTGCGCGCGTTTGCCAAAGTTGAAAACGCTCGCGCCCTCCAGCGCGCAACTGCGATAAACGGCGCGCCGTTTAACGGTCTGCGTAAAGGCAGGCAGGCCGAGTTCCGCCAAGGCCGTATGCATAGAGCGCGACATGGCGTTGCGCGGCTCGACTTGATTTAACAACACGCGCGCGCGCAGCGCGCTGTTTTCGCGCCGCGCGAGATCAATCAGCTCAACCATGCGCACGCTACCCCATAAATCAGCGGGCGAAGGCAGCACCGGGATAATCACCAAATCCGCCAGCCGCAAGATATCCCGCAGGCCCTCATAAGCCCCCGAGGGAGGACAGTCTACTATAATGAATTCGTGGGCATCGCGCAAAGCGGGCAACACGCGTCCCACCGCTGCCGGTGCGGCCACCGTCATCACCGGCAACCCGCGCGCGGCGTCCGCCATACGCGCCCACTGCATGGCCGAAGCTTGCGGATCGGCATCCACCAATAAACAAGTGCCGCGCCGCGCAAATCCGGCCGCCAGATTCAGCGCCAGCGTGGTTTTGCCTACCCCGCCTTTTTGATTGACGACGGCATAGATTTTCCCCGCCGTCATGACTTCACGCCGTGCGCCAGATCGGCAAGCTGGTTAATGCACGCGGCTAATTCGAAATCCTTGCTATCCAGTCGCTCACCGTTGCGCGCGTTAATGGTCACACTGACGTAATTGAGGCCGAAGCTGGTGTCCGGATAATAACCCTGCTGCTCCGACAGCTTGGCCATGGCGTCCAAAAATCCGCGTGTCTCAGAGTAGCCACTAAATTGAAAGCGCCGACTGAGCAAGGGTGGACGCTCACGCGACTGCCACTCCGGCGGCGCCCCGACAGGATGTTCCTCATGCATGGGCGCGCTCGGTGTGCAGGGATCGCACCCACTCATCCATCTCATGGATGTGCTCCACCTCGTCGCCCAGTATTTTGGCGAACAGGGCGTGGCAACGCTCATCGCGTGCGCGTGCGCAGTAGCGTGCCGCCTCCTCATACAGACGCACGGCCTCGACCTCCAGCACGCGGTCGTGGCGCAACAGGCCGGGCAAGTCGTCGGCCAGGCGCGTGGGCGTGAGCGCGGCGGCGGCGGGAGCGACTCCGCGTACCAACAGCTCTTCCATGAGCCACTCCGCATGGCGTAGTTCTGCGGCGACATCCTCGCGCAAGCGCTCGCTCGCCTGCGTCATGCCCCACAGCGCGGTCAACTTCGCCTGCGCCAGATACTGCTGCACCGCCACCAGCTCGTGCGTTAACGCGCGATTGAGGTAACTTATGATGCGCAAATCCGCTGTCATAGCACCCTCTTTGGATTAACTGCCTTGCGCCTTAGCTGCGCGCCTGCGTGATGTCGCCATCGCGCCCGCCGCCGCCCATGGCATCCGGCTTCTTGGGCAGTATCTGTTCCACCTCGCCGTGTACGCGCGCGATGATGTGCGCCGCCACCAGGCCGTCACCCACGCGCTCGCACGCATCCGCACCGGCACGCACGGCCGCGTTCACTGCACCGGTCTCACCGCGCACCAGCACCGTGACGTAACCGCCGCCGACGAACTGGCGACCGATCAAACGCACTTCCGCCGCCTTGGTCATGGCATCAGCGGCCTCTATCGCCGGCACCAGGCCGCGCGTCTCGATCATACCTAATGCAACACCTGTTATTTCGTTTGCCATTTGCATATCCTCTCTCGTTAAAAGTTATAAAAGTTACACACACTACTGCTTACAAAAACACCTGCTTACTACCGTGTTGACGCCTTCTGCGCTACACCTGCTGTTCTGCCAACATCTTTTTCGTCCCAACCGTCTATGATGCCGCCGATGGTGAGGTCGGTGAGCACGCGCGGGTCACCCGCAGCAAAGCGCGCCGCCGTGCCGCTCATGGTGAACACCCATTTGCCGGGCGGCACGCCCACCGTATCCACTGCCACGCTCAACTTGCCCTTGGCGTCGCGCAGCACGCGCAGTGAGTTGCTGTGCAGCCCCGGCACGCGCTGCGTGCACACCAGGTCAGTCATTACTTGGAGGATTTCCATCTTCTCCCCAATAATCAATGATGCCGACGATGGTGGCGTCCGACGGATATTCCTTGCTGCCCGCCGCCTCGCGCGCCGCCGAGCTGCCCACCACGATCACCCAATCGCCGGGGCGGCAACCCACCGCATCCACCGCCACTGAGAGCGCGCCGCCTTTTTCCTTGACCACGCGCAGCGAGCGATGGCCGAGACCGGCAATGCGGTTAGTGGAGACCAGCGTGGTTTGCACTTGGCAGATTTTCATGCCTTATTCCTCATATAAGGCCCCTCATGTTCGGCGACGAACTCGATAGCGCCGGTGTCTTTGTCCTGCAAGCTTGTAAACACGCTCAACAAACGGGCTTGAGCCAGCTCCGCATAGCGCTGACGGATGGCATCACCCAGACGCAGCGCGCGACACAGCGCGCGCTCGCGCGCATTGGGCACCGCCCGGTTGTAGCTGATCTGCAGGATGACGGGCGTCGGCAGGCCGTGTGCGGTGTTGAGTTTTTTAAAAATTTTCACGCCCACGTCCAGATCCGCCGCGCCTTCCTCCAAGGTGTCCATATGCGCGTAGTAGGCGAGATTGCGCAGTTGCACGTCGGAGTATCCATTACCCACACTGATGAAGCGCTCCTGGTGACCGATGTCCGGGTAGCGTCCCTGATAATATTTATCTACATAATCCTGCTGCTTGAGGTTGCTCTCCAGCAGACTGGCGATAAAACGCAGCATGCCGTCTGCCGCCCGCCCCTCCGCCTTGCCCCAGCCCTGTGCGGCGAGCGCCTGCTCCACGGCCGCTCTCACCGCAGCGCGTGGCGCGGCGCCTTGCATGACTTGCTGGTACACCGCCTGGCTGTCCACATAGCGATACACGCTTATCTCGTCTTTGCCATCCGGCACATGTATCTTGATGGCGTCGTTGTCGGTGTCCACGCCGATCAGTAACGTGGCCACCGAGGCGCCGCAGCAATAACTGTTTTCTATCGCCTGGCGAAATTCGTTAAGCCGGTCCAAAGCCCCCTGCGCCGCCGCGCGCGCATCGCTGCCGTGCGCCGCGCAGCCTTGGTGACTGTCCGAGCCGCTCCAGTGATACACGGCGATCTTAAGATACTGCGTAGCCGCATCGGGTAGGCTCGGCACACCCTCGCGGTGGCGGCGCAACTCGGTATCCGCCCAGCGCCGCACGCTTTCTTCAATATCGAACAGCGCGCCCGCGTAGGCCTCGCGGTGTACGGCGCGCGCCGGTAAGCGCAGGATATATTTCACCAGTCCCTTCAGGCGTCCATCCGCGCACGGCGAGACATCCACGCTGTGAAAACCGCACTCCAGAAAAAAGCGCTGCGCCTCCTCCGCACTGTCGTGCGCCTGCTCTTGCGCCTCGCGCTCGCGCAGGCGCCGGTAGGTCTGACACACCGCGTGTGCATACAGATCGCGCATGTCCAGGGTCTCCACCCAGGCGTTTTGTAGTAGCGCATCGGGCAGGAGAAAACCCAGTTGCCGCTGCGCGATCTCTTGAGCGCGCGAGACAAAATCGTGCTCGTGCTGCAAGGCCGCGATTTCCTTCAAGGCGGGTACGATGGCGTCAAACGCCTCACGCACAGCGCGTTCATCGTCCCACAGGCGCTGATTGGCCTGGCCGTCCGGGAACCGCAGTGGCGCGAGGCTTGCCGCCCAATCAACGGCGCGCGTAGTTTCAACGCGTGGCGCGACCAGCGCCAGCGGCGTATCGGCTGCCACCTGGTGCGACGCGAGTACGCGCGGCAATCCATAACGGTTCCGCGCCTCCCGAAGAGGGCTGCGCTGCGCGTGGCTGCGTGTGATGGTGGCGACCATGTCTTTAAGTGGATTCCTGTGTGTCTCTACACGCTAGCCGCGTGCGCCGCCCGATACCGTGATGAGCGAACAGCTCATGGCACTACCGCTGCTGCCGGTTATCTTGCTCGGCGGCACCGGCGGACGCTCTACCTCACGGAAGCGGCGCGCATTGGCCTGCACCCCGCGCGGCTGGCCGCGCTGGGTGAGATTGCGCCCGGCGGAAGAGGATAAGCCCTCGGTGCCGGTGACACGCTCGTTGCGCGCCCAGTCGTCGCCGGTGATGCGGCGGGCCTCGGTGCCTTCGCCGGTAACGCGCGACTTCGTTTCAGTTTTTTGTGCCGGTGCTGCTACCGGGGCATCACCATGAACCGGGTGGCGGAACTCCGCCGTGCCGGTCACCATGCCCGCTGATTTGGCCAATGGCCCGGTAATGCGTGTCGCGCCGTCATAGGCCGTACCGGTCACCGCGTGCGCGGCGCGCGCGGGCGGGGTGACGCTGAATGAGCCTTTAGCCTTGGCGCTCTGCGATGCGGATGGCGCGCCACCCGTACCCGTGGCACAGGCCTGGTCATACTGATCGTCGCCCATGTACGGTGTGCCGGTGACGCCCAGGCACGCGCCGCGCTCATCGCCGGTCATCTTGCCTTTGACGCCGGGCTGGAGGCCGGTCATGGCGTGGCCTGCCGGCTTGCGCTCGGCCACCACGCTTGCCGCGCTGGTCTGAACATCACGGGTGTCGCAAAATTCCTCATAGCGGTCCCGCCCTATGTAGGGGGTGCCGGTGACGCTCTTGCAGGCGCCGTATTCGTCGCCGGTCACTTTCTCCGAGCGCCCCACCTGGGTGCCGCTCACCGGCTGGTCCTGCCAGGTGCGCGCCACGCCGACCTTGGCGGGTGATGCTGCGGGCTCGGTGCCGCACAGTTGTTTTTGCAACTCCGCGCCGATGTACTCGGTGCCGGTAATCCCGTGGCAGGCGCCATACTCGTCACCGGTAATCTTCGTGGACCCGCCCACCAGCGTGCCGGTGACCGTGCGCCCATGCGTGGTGCGCGATACATTCACTTTGGCCGGGCCGGGCGACTTGGCATCCGCGCACGGCACAGCGGCGTGCGCCGGATTGAGGTATTCATCGCCGGTGATATTCTTGCAAGAACCAGGCTCGTCGCCTGTCACCTTGGAGCTGGTGCCGACCTGGGTGCCGGTCACGGCTTGGTTCTTCCCCGTGCGTGTCACGCCGGTCTTGGGTGCGGGCGCGCTCGGTGTCGTGCGAGTCGCCACCACTGAACCCTTCGCTGTCGCTCGTCCCTGCGCGTCGTCGGTCGCTCCCGGCATCCTGCCTCCCGCGACACTAGAACTTCCCTGTGCGTCGCAAAGCTGTGCCTGGATTTCGGCGCCAAGATATTCAACACCGGTAATACGCTTGCAGGTGCCCGGCTCGTCGCCCGTCACCTTACTGCTCGGCCCCACTTCGGTGCCAGTCACGCGTTGTGCGCCGCCCACGGTGTGGGTCACGCCGACCTTGGCGGGCGGCACATACGGTGTACTGGCGCACAGCGAGGTATATTGGTCGGGGCCGATATATTCGGTGCCAGTGATCTTCTTGCAACTGCCCGGCTCATTGCCGGTAACTCTGACGCTGCGTTCCACCAGCGTGCCGGTAACGATCTGACCGCCGGTGGTGCTTGCCTCTTCCACTTTGAGCGGCGCCTCGCACTGGCCGAATTCGCAGCGCCCGTTCACCACCACGGGCTCCGGGCGATTGATCTGCGGCAACGGTTGTGGTGTCCTGTCGCGGACGGCTTTCTTGCGCATATTGGACACACGCCGCACCACCACGCGCGGCGCATGCAGTTCACGCGGCACGCCGAAGCCGGACGCAGCATCAGCCGTGGAGCCTGACGCCTGCGCTGGCAACGACGCTGGCTTCATATAAGGGGTGGCAGGTGCGCTCTGTTCCACAGCTTCGTCCTCGTTTTCGCACTGGCCAAACTCGCAATGCCCGTTCACCACTTTGGGCGCTTCGCGCAGCGGCGGCGCCGAGGGCTGAACGCGCCGTGCAGCGGGTGTACGCTGGGTGCGCTTCTGCCAACGCGACGCGGGCTGCGCGGGCGGCAGAGGGCGCGGCATACCGCCGAAACCGGCGTCCGCCGATGGGCTGTTGTGCTGGGCCGATTCATCAGGTGTCATGTTTGTCTGCATAGGACTGTCCTGTATTACATTAGGTGGTTCGCTGGTTGTCTCGCGCCGTATGTGCGGCGTGTCTGCCACTGGTTTTTCAACACTCGGCGCGCTCGCTGAAGTTTTTTTTTCAGCCGCTGACGTATCAGGACGTACTAATATCGCGGGAGGCAGGACGCCGGGAGCGACCGCGTCCTCTTTCAGACCATCCGGCTTGCCTTCCTGGAACACCCGGCTGGCCATGATATCTTCCGCCTCGATGCTCATCAGCTGCTCGCGCGTCAGCGTCCCGCCGCTGGCATACAGGCGATTGGCCTGGCGCAGGCGCGCACGATCCAGCGCGTTGCGGATGCTTCTGGCGTTGGCAAACTGCGGCATCTGCATGCGCCGTTCGACGTAGTCGTAAAACACCTGCTCCGCTTGAGGGCTGAGGCGGTATTGTTGTTGTTCCAACATCAGGTGCGTAATCTGCATCAGCTCATCCGCCGCAAAGTCCGGAAAATCCAGATGGTGGGCGACGCGCGAGGCAAAACCCGGATTGCTGCTGAAGAAGGTATCCATGCGATCCTTGTAACCGGCCAGGATCACCACCAGGTCGTCGCGCTGGTTCTCCATCACCTGTAACAGGATCTCAATGGACTCCTGCCCGTAATCGCGCTCGTTTTCCGGCTTGTACAGGTAATAGGCTTCGTCTATGAACAGCACGCCGCCCATCGCTTTTTTCAATAGCTCCTTGGTCTTGGGGGCGGTGTGGCCGATATACTGGCCGACCAGATCGTCGCGCGTCACCGACACCACTTCGGGGCGGCGGATGTAGCCCAAACGATGCAGAATCTCCGCCATGCGTAGCGCCACCGTGGTCTTGCCGGTACCTGGATTGCCGGTGAACGACATGTGCAAACTGGGCGCGCCCGCACTCAGGCCCATGCCTTTGCGCAGCTTGTCCACCATCAGCAACGCCGCGATCTCGCGGATGCGCGTCTTGACCGGCTTCAGACCCACCAGCTCACGGTCGAGCTGGTCGAGCACTTCCTCGACGTGGCAGTCCTCACAGGCGCCCGCTACGCTGACCTGCGCGCCGCCTGTGCTTGTCTGTTCTGCTGTGGTCGCCATGCTGTTTCTCGTTTATCAGTCAGTTAGTAGCTAGTAGCGAGTGGCGAGGATAATTGATTTGTGCCATCCTCGATTTCTCCTCGCTACTAGCAACTCGTCACTCGCTACTGCTTTTAACTATAACGCTCGCCTTCCGGATTATCGGTGGCGTAAGAGTGCACGGTGTAACGAATGTTGCGGCCCTGCGCTTCTTCACGCACCAGACGGAAACCGGGCTCGTACGACGGGCGGTTGACAATGAACGACAGCGTCACGCTTTCGACGCCGCGATTGTTGTCAAAGGCCAATACCCGGACGTAATGATTGGGGTAGGCTTTGCGGCAAGCGTTGACTTCCAGCATGATGCCGGCCGGATCTTTGATGTCGAACATCGGCAAATCCCACATCTCCCAATAGGTATTACGCGGATGCGGATCGTCGGTGAACTCCACGCTGACCGCCCACTTGTTGTTTAAGCAGTATTTAATCTGTGCGCGAATCTCGTCATCGCTGAGATCCGGCAAGAAAGAAAAGGTGCCTTGTGTGAGTTTCATAGTTATCTCCTGTTCGCCCTATCAACGGCTGATGGTGGTGGTGGGCACGAAATCTGGTGTGTCCGTGGACTCATAGTTGAAGCTGACATCCTTCCACAACTCCAGCGCGACTTTCAGCGGTGTACACCACTTGGCGGCCTTGGCCAGAATCTGCGGACCTTCGTTCCAGATGTCCACGCCCTCGTTACGCGCCTGCACCATGACTTCCAATGCGACACGGTTGGCGATGGCGCCCGCCTGGATGCCCATCGGATGGCCGATGGTGCCGCCGCCGAACTGCAGCACCACATCGTCGCCCAGATAGACCAGCAGTTGATGCATCTGGCCGCCATGAATGCCGCCTGATGCCACTGGCATGACTTTATTCAACGAGGCCCAGTCTTGTTCAAAGAACAGCCCTTTTTCCAAAGAAACCGGCGTATGGATGTCGAGCAGCGTATCGTAGAAACCCCTGATCATCAGCGGGTCGCCTTCCAGCTTGCCCACCACAGTGCCGGCATGGATGTGATCCACACCCGCCATACGCATCCACTTGCAGATCACGCGGAAGTTCATGCCGTGATTCTTCTGGCGCGAATAGGACGAGTTACCGGCACGATGCAGGTGCAGAATCATGTCGTTCTGGCGACACCACAGTGCCATGGACTGGATCGCGGTGTAACCGATCACCAGGTCTATCATGATGATGACCGAACCCAGTTCCTTGGCAAATTCGGCGCGCCGGTACATTTCTTCCATGGTACCGGCGGTGACGTTGAGGTAATGGCCTTTGACTTCACCGGTGGCCGCAGACGCCTTGTTGACGGCTTCCATGCAATACAAAAAGCGATCACGCCAGTGCATGAAGGACTGAGAATTAATATTCTCGTCATCCTTCATGAAATCCAGGCCGCCCTTCAGCCCTTCATAAACAACGCGGCCATAGTTACGACCCGACAGACCGAGTTTGGGCTTGGTAGTGGCGCCCAGCAGCGGCCGGCCGAATTTATCCAAACGCTCGCGCTCGACGATGACGCCGGTGGCCGGGCCTTGGAAGGTCTTGAGATAGGCCACCGGGATGCGCATGTCTTCCAGACGCAGCGCCTTCAACGCCTTCATGCCAAACACGTTGCCGATGATGGAGGCCGTCAGGTTGGCGATGGAGCCGCCCTCGAACAGGTCTATGTCATAGGCGATGTAGGCAAAGAATTGGCCGGGGGTGCCGGGCACCGGATCCACTTTGTACGCCTTGGCGCGGTACATAGGCGCAGCGGTCAAGCGATCTGTCCATACCACGGTCCAGGTCGCGGTCGAGGATTCACCGGCCACGGCAGCGGCCGCTTCTATATGATCCACGCCTTCTTGTGGGGTGATGCGGAACATCGCCAACACGTCGGTAACCTTGATCTGGTAGTCCGGCTCCCAATAACCCATCTTGGCATAGGGAAGAACGCCCGCTTTGTAGCGTTCCTTGCCTTCCTTCAGTGTTCCTACCTCTGCGTTTGTTGCCATAACGGCCTCCACTTGTTTATCAATATATTAATCGTTAAACCGCACACATTCCGTATCACTCAGCGCCTGCCCGCTCTGTGCAGGGATCACTGACGCACAACACCTTTAATGCTTACATTTAATGCTTACATTAAGCAAAAAGTCTTATAAAGAATAATCAATAATAAAAATGATATTAATAGATTTTTATCTATGTATGTGTTCGTCCCCGGCGGCCCGGAGCAGTGCGCCACCCTTCACGCTCCTGTCCATCCAGCAATATCCCAAGATGCCGCGCTCTGGCGGCACAGGGGAGGCCAGCCGATTAATGCTTGACCCACAGCGCATCAGACACCAGCATCATCCCGCCGAAACGCTTGAGCACCGGCCGCACCCACTCCACCAACTCCCCGGCCTTGTCCGGCTCACAAGCGATCAATATATAGCTGTTATTGAATTCGCCGCTCACGCCACCCAGGCTCACGCCGCGGTCGCCTTTGCCGTAGGCCTCGCGCATCATGGTGTATTGGGTGAAGCCGTGGATCTCCAGAATATCCAGCAATTGAGGCACAGCCACGCCTTCAATAACGATCTCTACTCTTTTCACGGGTTTCATGGCTTGCCCCTCATAAAAGTTGGATCAGTTGGTAATACAGCGGTATCCCGATCACGATATTAAACGGGAAGGTGAGCGCCAGCGCCATACCGAAGTAGAGTCCCGGATTCGCCTCCGGGATGGCGACGCGGACCACCGCCGGCACCACGATATAGGAGGCGCTCGCCGCGAGTACCGCGAGCATGAGCGTATCCCCCGCTGACAAGCCGGCGAGATGGGACAGGGCGATGGTGATCGCTGCGTTGACCATCGGAATGAGAAAGGCAAAGGCTATCAGGAACGGCCCCACACCCTTCATCTCGCGGATGCGGCGGGCCACCAGAATCCCCATCTCCAGCAGGAAAAACGCCAACAAGCCCTTGAACAGGTCGCCGGTGAAGGGCTTCATCACCTTATAACCGTCCGCCCCCACGACAACGCCGATCAACAGACTCCCCAACAGCAACAGGATCGCCCCGTCGGTGAACGACTCGTGCAGGATGTTTTTCAATGAAAACGAGCCGTTGTTCTTCCCAACGTTCGTCGCCGCAGAGGCGCCCGCACCCTCCTTCGCCGCACGCGCGCGCACCATGGCGGCGAGCGCTACCGCCATGATCACGGCCGGGGCCTCCATGATCACCAGCGCCACCGCCATGTATCCGCCGTATGCGATACCATGATTGTCGAGGAATTGTCCGGCGGCGATAAAGGTCACCGCGCTCACCGAGCCATAGGTGGCGGCGATCGCGGCGGCGTTGAAGCCGTCGAGCTTGTGGCGCAGCAGGGGGAAGGTGTATAGCGGCACAAGGAAGGCCATGAGCAGTGCGATCGCAAGTCCGACCATCATCTGCATATGGATGCCGCTCACGCTCAAGGCCACACCACCCTTAATACCTATCGCCATGAGCAGATACAAGGACAGGAATTTGGCGATGGGCGCCGGTATCTCCAGATTGGATCGCACCAGCGCGGCAAATAGGCCCAGGGAAAAGAATAAAATGGCGGGATCGAGCAGAGTGGCAAATAATTTGATGTCCATAAGGCGATTCTCTTCCTTCTCGGGGGATCAATATCGGCGCCGGGCACCATCCGACACCGGCCGACGCTCAGGTGAAGAGCATCATGCGCCCGGCCAAAGATAAATAAAATTAAAGATTTATTATAGATTCGATAGATTTTTATCTATGTATTATAAGGCTCATCTGGTACGCGGCGCACCGCCGTCCTGTTCGATGCGCGCTGACCCTGGCGCCGACGACGAGCATCGGCAATGATATTGAGCGGCTGTCTCCAACACGCCCCGCCAGTTGATCGGATACACGCGAATGTCGTCCGGTTCAGGCCCCGCGCACCATCGCCATGATCTGACCGGCATCGAGGTTGCCCGCCTTCTGCTGAATTTGCGACAGATACTGCGTCTGCATCTGTTTGGCCGGGCCCAGCAGGTTCTGGAACGTGTCTTTCAGCAGCGCCGTGTTCATCACCCTCCCGCCGGCTTAATAGCGTTTGGCGAGTTGCCCCAGCGCATAGGTGGTGGCGAAAGAAAAGGCCATGCCGGTGGCGGCGCTGCCGACATTGCCGAGCAGCTTGCGCCCAAATTGTTCGAGGTATTGCGAAGTGAGCCCGACGCCCGCAGTGGCGATGAATTCCTTGATGTGGCCCTGGTCGAGTTCGACGCCGTGGGACTTGCCGATGCCTTACACCATCTTGATCTGCAAGGGGATGATGGCCAGCGACGCCCACGACTGCGGCAATAATTCCAGTGCGCCGTTGAGGATGGCGTAATTGAGGATGGATTTATCGAGTTCCGCCTCGGGCACATTCGGCTGGGCCGCCACCACCGGGCCGGGCGCGGCGGCGGCGACGCCTGCAGCCACGGCGGGCGCAGCGGCATCGGTAAGCTCGACAATGGCGTCGGCCTCGCGCTCGAAGGCGGCGGCCTGTCCCGCATCAAGCTTCAGCAAGGCTTTCAGCTCATTCAGGAAGCGGCGCTCGGCATCGCTCTGGCGCCCGTCCGCATCGCACACACGCCGCCATTTCATAGGCGAGCTGGCGGTGCCCGGGGTCGGACAGCGCGGCAGTCGCGTTGCTCAGGCTGACACGCTTGAGCAGCACATCCTGATACAGACGCGCGAGGTCTGGGGCGCCCGCCTCGCCGCCGAGCGATTCGGCCAGTTGGCGTATCTATTCCCGTTCCCGGTCGTCCTTGCCGCCGTCGGCGAAGGCGGCGTGGAGGGCGATGGCAAGAATGGCGCGTTGCTGTTCGGGGTTCATGGCCGGGGTTCTCCTTTCATTCATGTTTTGCGCGTGGCGATCACACTAGCGATCACACTGGCGCCGATCAGCACGGTGACGATGGCCAGCGAGGCCTGCACCGGAATGTGGTACCAGGGCATGATGAGCATCTTGGTGCCGATGAAGGTAAGCACCATGGCCAGGCCGTATTTCAGCAGATGGAAGCGATCCGCCACGTCGGCCAGCAGGAAATACAGCGCGCGCAGGCCCATGATGGCGAAGATGTTGGAGGTGAAGACGATGAAGGTGTCGGTGGTGATAGCGAAGATGGCCGGGATGGAATCCACCGCGAACACCAGATCGGTGACCTCGATCATGATCAGCACCAGAAACAGCGGCGTGAAATAGCGTACGCCGTCCTTCATTACGGTGAATTTCTCGCCGTGATGGTCCTCGGTGATGCGCAGATGCTTACGCGCGAATTTCAGCACCGGGTTCTTCTCCAGATCGGGCGTCTTTTCCGCCATCACCAGCATGCGCATGCCGGTGACGACCAGGAAAGCGCCGAAGATGTAGAGTACCCAGCTGTACTCCTGCACCACCCAAGCCCCGGCCAGGATCATGATGGCGCGCATGACGATGGCGCCCAGCACGCCGTAGAGGAGCACTCGGCGCTGGTATTCGGCGGGGACTTGGAAGGCCGTGAAGATCAACAGGAACACGAACACGTTGTCCACCGACAGCGACTTCTCGATCAGATAGCCGGTGAGGAATTCCAGCGCCTTGCGGTCGGCGATCTCCGGCCCCACCGTGCCGTTGAGATGCCACCACAGGCCGGCGTTGAACAGGAGCGCGAGGCTGAGCCATGCCAGCGACCAGAGCGCCGCTTCCTTGACGCTCACCTTGTGCGCCTTGTTGCCGCCGAACACGAACAGATCCAGCACCAGCATGACCAGCACGAAAACGATAAAGACGGCCCACATCCAGGGTTCGCCGATGGAGATCGCTGAATTCATATCAAGGTTCCGCTGTCTTTCAAAGCTGGGTTTCCGTTCTGCGCACCAGCGCGCCGCGATGAGCTCCGTGGCTGCGGGTGAATCATGAACAGGCGCTCGCGACCGTGCTTGGCCCTGTCGGCGAAGGTCGCGATGGCGAGGAGGGCGCGTTGCTGTTCGGGGTTCACGGGTGATCTCCGGTATGGTTGAGTATGTCGGTCAGTTTCATTCCGGTGAGTTGCCGCGCGGCACGGGAGAGGTAGTAGAGCACGGCCATCATCATCAATGTCGCCGGCAGGGCGATCATCGGGTAGCTTATCAGGGTGAGCTGGCCGAGCTCCTCGTTGAAGGCTTGGCTTCCGGCCGGGCTGGTGACGATCCAGGTCGCCAGGAAATAATTCATGGCGGCGGAGAAGAAAAACGTGCCGCCGAGCATGTAGGTGGCGGTCTGCAAACGGGCTTCGAAGTCCTGCTCGGTTCCCCGTTCTTGCAGGTGTTGCCGCACACGCGCCACGTCGATCAGCGCCGGGTTGTAGAGCAGGGTCTTGATTAGCGGGTAGCGGGTGCGGGTGGAGATGAGCACGGCCAGGCCGATCAGGCCGGGAATGGCGGCCTCTTTCACGGCCAGCCATTGCGTATCGAGTTGCAGCAGGCCGATGCCGCCGGTGAGCAGGACGCTGACCAGGCCCAGCAGGGCGATGAAGTTGAATTTCCGGTATTTCAGCAACTCGAACACCCCCCAGCCGATGGGGAAGGCCAGCGCCAGCAGCAGCGCCCGCGCGGCGCCCAGGTCTGCCTCGCCGCTGAACTTCATCAGGATGACAGAGGGAATGACGATACTGACCAGCAGGTCGATCAGGGGCCGCGGCTTGTGGGTTGGCGGTGCGGAAGAATTAGATGTCATGGTGTTCCTTAAATAAGGGGCACTTCTAAAAATGATGGGTTTTGCTTCTTCAGGGGTTGCAGTAATCGCAGCGGCCCGGATCGGCGTATTGCCGGTCGGCTCGCTCACGGGTCTCGCGGTGTGCGCACTTGAGACAGCCGATAATCTCGGCGCGGGTCTCGCGCGTGGGCGCGCCGCAGGCTTCGCATGGTAGCCCGGCCACGCGCTCGACGATCCAGAATCCCGGCGTGCCGCAGTCCGGGCACAGCGAGTGCAGCTTCTTCACCAGGTCCTCGGCCGCCAGGCGGATGTTGTCCATGCGCGTGGGATTGGCGTGGGCGCGCAGGTCGGTTTCGACGCATACCCGCCCGTTGGCCGCTGCCGAGCGCGCCCAGGCAAAAGCAGTTTCCAGCTCCGCCCAAGCGGCGATCCCCTTGCGGATGCGCGGGTCGTCCTCGCTCTCGGGGCGAAGTGCCAGATGGTGCGCGGGAAATCCCGCCTGCTTGGCGTAGGCCGCGACCGCAGCCCAGTCGTCCGTCAGCAGGTGGGAGAAGTTCGCCTTGCCTTGGGCTACGCCGACGACCTCTAGGCCGCGTTCATCATCGAGAAAAATCAGGAACTCCACGTTCCAGGGAAACATCCCCGCGAACGGGTCGGGGCCGAACGAGCCCTCGCTGGCGAGCCCGAGCGACAGACCGGAAAGCTGCATAGCGATGCGCGCCTTCTTGCGCGCCGCCTCAAGCTGCATGCCGGCGCGCGGGATGTCGCGGGTGAACGTGCCGAGGATATCCGTGTCGTAGCCCGTCACCCGCTCGACCCGGCAACCGAGCGCCGCATCGAGCACCGGGGCGATCACGCCTTCCTTGCCGTGCTGGGTGAGCAGGGCCACCCGACTTTCGGCATAGATCGAAGACGGTGTCGGACTCATGGCGCCGCACCGCTCGGCAGGTAACGCTGCCACCGCGGGTCGACGCTACGCTGATGGATGCTCCCATCCTCGTCGATCTGAAATAAGGAACCTCTGATTAAGTCAGAGGTTCCTGCGGTGCAGGGATGCACCGCCATTTTTAAAACACGCAAGTGTTTGAAAAAAAAAGAAAAGTACCATATAATCTTATGGCCACGTTTTTGCTTTTCGTGCTCTCAGAAGTCCAGATGGACTTATTCAGAGCTTCCATACGTGGCGCCACGTGTTCTCAACCAATTCGCGCGCCGCCCGGCCCGCTCACCGATCCGGCGACAGCGAGCAGCAACTCAATCGCCTCGGGCAATGCGATATCCTGATCGGGACGGAAGGCGAGTACGACGTTGTTGCGTATCTCGACATAGAAGCCCGGGTGAGCGAGTAGCCTCTGGCCGATTTCCGTCCCGACAAAGGCCAGCGCCCGTGCCGGATCGTGCGCATAGAGGCGGTAGTGCCGGGCGAGTGCCGGGCGAGCCGCCAGATCCACCTCCTGATATTCGACCAGGTAGCGCTCAAGATAGTCTCCGGGCGTGATCGCAAGATTGGGCAATGGCGCCTCGCCAACCTCAAGAGGATGCAGCAGAATGAGCGTATGGCGGTGCTCGGCGTAGTAGTCCGGGGCAGCGGTGTGACTGTAATCGAATATCTTGACCTGGCAGCCGCGATAGACGCCGGTCATCGCATTGCTTTCCTGCCGATCTGTGCCGCGATGCAAATAGACAAAATCATGGCTGTTGAGCGTGCCCGCCGTGGCTGGCGCAAACTGAAAACCATAACGCCGCGCCACTTCGGTCATCTGCTGTTCGCGCGCCGACACCCGCGCCTTCTCCTTGACCAGCTTCGCGTCATGCATGCGCGCCGACAGTGAGTGGCGGGTGAACTGGTAGAAGTGGTCGAGGCCGAGCATCTCGAACGGACGGCCCGTGTGCAGGCACTCCTCATGGAACTGATGCAGGTATTCCATCGCGGTGTGATCAATGATGCGGCCGGATTCGGTGACGGCGAGCGTGATACCCGCGCCCGGCGGAATCGCTTGCAGCAGTTTGTCGAGCGGCAGCAGATTGAAGCACACGATCGAGCCGAGCGAGATACGGTAATGCGGCCCTTCCGCGCGCTGCTCCACCTTAACCTTGATCACCGGGTTGCGGAACAAGCCCGCGAAGTTGCCCCACAGCAGCTTGAACGACTGGGCGAAGGTGAGCCGCCCGGTCAGCACCGCGCGAAACGACGGCGTGAGCAGATACACGTGCAGCGCGATCTTCGCGGCGACCCCGAGCAGTATCCCGAACAGCAGGTCGGTGGCGAGAATCGCCGCGATCGTCGCCACGAAAATCACGATCTGGTCGCGCCCGATGGCGAAGGTTCTGCTGAACACGCGGATCTCGCACAGCCGCCAGCCGACATACACCAGAATCGCGCCGATGGCCGCCAGCGGGATGCGGCTGATCAAATCCTTGGCGAGAAACAGGAACACAATCAGGAACACCGCGTTGTAGAAGTTGGCCCACAAGGTGCGCCCGCCGGCATCAATGTTGACACGGCTCTTGACACCACCGGGGATAATGGTGAGCCCGCCGAACATGCTCGACAAGGTGTTTGACACGCCCATCGCGCGCAGCGTTACGTTGGGGTCTGATTTGCGCTGGTAGGGGTCTATCTTGTCCACTGCGGCAATGGTCGCGAGCGACTCAATGCCATCAATCAGGGTGAGCGTAATCACCACCAGCAGGATGCTCCACCATAGATCGGTGTTGTTCCAAACGGCGCCAAAGGCCGGCAAGGTGATGCCGTGCTCGATGATGTTATGCGGCATGGTAATCAGATACTTCGCATCCAGTTGCAGCAGGTAGCCGAGCCCGATGCCGACACCCGCCACGAACAGCGCCGCCGGGATGCGCCGCAGCCAGGCATGGCGCGTGCGGTTGAAGTAGAACATCAAAAACAGGCAAACGCCGCCGATCACCGCGATGGCCGGATCGATCCTGAGGAAACTATCCGGCAGGTTCGCAATCGTCACCAGCATGCTCTTCGCGGGCGGCACAAAATCGCCCAGCAGCGCCGGAATCTGCTTGACGATGATCATGATGCCGATCGCTGCCAGCATCCCCTCGACCACCGTCACCGGCAGGAACAGCGCGAAACGCCCGGCCTTGAACAGGCTCAGCACGATCTGCGCCAGGCCGGTGAGGCAGATCGCCACCAGCAGCAGCGGATAACCCGCCGCGAGATCGCCGCCGCCGAGCATGATCATGCCCGCCAGCAGCGCCGGGGCCAGCCCTGCCGCCGGCCCGCTGATGGTGACGTAGGCGCCGCCCAGGAACGGGAAGATCAACCCGGCGATGATGGCCGAGATCACGCCCGTGACCGGCGGCGCGCCTGAAGCGATGGCGATGCCGAGCGACAGCGGCAATGACACCAAGGCGACCTGCATACCGGCCAGCAGGTCATAACGCCAATGCTTCAGGCCTTTGATCCCGTTTTGCGGCTTCTCGTCTGGCAAGGCGTCTGACATGGTTAGATAATGCCCCCGCCAGACGATAAATTAAATTAAAAAATAACGATGCGTATGATAGATTAACATCTATCATTAATTCTTTAAGAGTGATGGAGGGTCGGCCATGCGTCATGCCACACTGCGCCAATTACAGGTGTTCGAGGCGATTACGCGCCACTTAAGCTTCACGCGTGCCGCCGAAGAGCTCTACCTCACCCAGCCGACGGTTTCGATGCAGATCAAGCAACTCACCGCTACGGTCGGCATGCCGCTATTCGAGCAAATAGGCAAGCGCATACATCTCACCGAGGCGGGTAAGGAACTGCAAAAGATGTGTCGCGAGATATTCGACAGCCTGGAGCGTTTCGAGATGAACATCGCCGACAGCAAGGGGCTCAAGCAGGGACGCCTGCGGCTGGCCGTTATCACCACAGCGCAGTATTTCGCGCCGCGCGTATTGGGCGCATTTTACCAGCGCCACCCCGGGATCGAGGTGTCACTCAAAGTCACCAACCGCGAACGCGTGCTGGAACGCATGACACAGAACCTGGACGATCTGTATATTCTTGGCCAGCCGCCGGAAAACCTGGATGCCCACTCCCAGTCGTTTCTGGAAAATTCTCTGGTAGTCCTGGCCTCCAGCAACCATCCTCTGGTGCACCGCAAACGCATCAGCCTGAAGCGTATCGCCGAAGAACCTTTCTTGATGCGCGAGCCCGGCTCCGGCACCCGCATTGCTACCCAGCGCCTGTTCGACCAGCACCAGATTACGCCCAATATCCGCATGGAGCTGGGCAGCAATGAGGCCATCAAGCAGGCTATCGTCGGTGGGCTGGGGGTCGCCGTACTATCGCGCCATTGCCTGGCGCTGGAGGGAGAAACGGGGCCCTTGCGGATACTGGACGTGCAAGGCTTCCCCATTAAGCGTCAATGGTATCTGGCCTACCCGGAGGGCAAGCAGTTATCGATTGCCGCGCAAACCTTTTATACCTACCTGCTGAACGAAGGCAAAAAGATAGCGGAGGCGCCACTCTACACGGAGATGCGGTAACACAGCCGCTGCGACACCACTGATGACAGCAACATGCGGCCGCACTCAGCCCTTCAGTAACACCTCTTCGGCATGCTCAATGTCCGGTGGCGTACCGTACAAGACCAGCACATCACCCTCACGCAGCTGTGTATCCGGCTCCGGCGCCATACCGCGGATACCGCTGCGGCGCACCGCAGTCGCCACCACGCCCAGCTTGTCGAGCCCGAGTTCGCCCAGCGTACGGCCCACACCGAAGGCACCCTCATCCAGCCTCACCGTATGCAGCCGCTCGCGCTGCGCCTCGGGTGAACCCTTGGCCGCCTGCTCCGCACCGGGGAAAAATCCGCGCAGCAGGCGGTAGCGGTCGTTGTGCACTTCGCGCATGCGGCGCACGATCTTCGACATCGGCACACCGAGGATGAGCAGAAGATGCGACGCCAGCATCAGGCTCGCCTCCAGCGTTTCCGGCACTACCTCGGTGGCCCCCGCCGCCTGCAACCGATCAAGGTCAGCGTCGTCGCGCGTACGCACCAGCACCGGCAGATCAGGGCGCAGGCGTCTCACATGCCCGAGTATCTTGAGGCTCGCGGCAATGTCCTGAAAACTGATGATGAGTGCGCGCGCGCTGCCAAGCCCGGACGCCTCCAGCATGCCCTGGCGCGTGCTATCACCGTAGTTCACCTCATCGCCGGCCTCGCGCGCCTCACGCACGCGCAGCGGATCCATATCCAGCGCGACGAACTCAAATCCTTCCTGTTCCAACTGGCGTGCGATGTTCTGGCCGACACGCCCGTAGCCGCAGATAATGATGTGCTGTGTCATGGCACGCGTGCTAGCGCTGATGGTCTCCTCCATCTGCGCGCGGTTGCGCCCGTAGCTTCGGCCGCAGAAACGCTTAGCCAGTGCACCGTTGTAGCGGATCAGAAGAGGCGAGAGCGCCATGCTGAGCAATACGGCGGCCAGTATGATCTGGCCCGCTTGTCCGTCCATCAGGTGGTGGTCGAGCGCCAGCGCCAGCAGCACAAAGCTGAACTCGCCGCTGTGTGCCAGCACCAGTCCGCTGCGCAGCGCCACACCGCGCTCGGCGCCCGCAAGCCGGGTCAGCCCGGCAATCAGCACGGTCTTGAACAGCACCAGGCCGGCCGTCACCAGCAGCGCCCAGTACCAGATTGCGGGCAAGACAGTAATGTCGAGACGCATGCCGATGGTGATAAAAAACAGCCCCAGCAGCACATGTTGAAACGGACGGATGTCGGCTTCAACCTGATGGCGGAATTCAGTCTCGCCCAGCATCATGCCGGCCAGAAATGCACCCAGCACCAGCGACAGCCCGGCCTGCTGTGTGGCCCACGCGGCGGTAAGCGTGACCAGTAACACGGTGAGCATAAACAATTCCGAGGAATGCCGCGCCGCGACCTCGCGAAACAACGGACGCAGCAGCCAGTGACCGGCGGCCAGCAGCAGCGCGGATACCAGCACACCCTTGGTCAGCGCCCACAACAACGGCATGGCGGTGGCACCGCCGGCACTGATCGCCAGCGTGGGAATCACCACCAGAAACGGAATCACCGCCAGATCCTGAAACAACAGGATGCCCATGGCGAAGCGTCCGTGACGCGAGTGGATCTCCACCTGCTCCGCCAACTGCTTACTCACAATCGCCGTAGATGACATGGCGAGCAGGCCACCCACCACCAGAGCGCCTTGCGGCGTCATGCCCAGCCAAAACGCCACCAGCGCACCCGCCAGAGTACTGATCACCACCTGCGCCCCACCCAGGCCGAACACCACGCCCTTCATGCTGAGCAGGCGCGGCAGTGAAAATTCGAGCCCGATGCTGAACATCAAAAACACTACGCCAAACTCCGCCAGGAAGTGGGTATCGACGGACATAGAAAGCCACGGCAAGCCAGGGTAGCCGACCAGCACCCCGACAAACAGATAACCCATGATAGGAGGCAGATTGAAACGCCTGAACAGCGCCACCACCAATACAGCGGCGGCGAGCAGAATCAATAATTGCTCAAAGATACCCTGGATCATGTTCGGCTCACGCCCTAGAGTGGGCTACACACGATTCTTGACTATACCAAACACCGCTGAAACGGCGTTACTGAAATAAGGCAAAAAGTAAGGCTGCACTTTCCGCTGCGTTTCCGCCCCCTATTGAGGAGGCGGGGCAAAGCCCGCCCCCCGGCTTGAACGGGGGGCGGGGGTAGAGCAAACAGGGTTTTTACTCAGGAGTCACGCCATTTTAAAGTAACATAGCCTTACTTTGTGACTCCTGAGTAAATAGTACAACATGGATATTTCCCCGCACGGCTGGCTGGACGAGACACGTACCTGTCCCTCACCGAATTGCGATGCGCGCCCTGAAACCATAGCGCCCGACCTCGTGGTGATTCACGGCATCAGCTTGCCGCCCGGAGAGTTCGGCGGCTCACATATAGAGGCCCTGTTCACCAACACCCTCGATCCAGACGCACATCCCTACTTCAGCACCATCCACGAGGATGAAGTCTCCGCACACATCCTCATCCGGCGTGATGGCCACCTGATCCAGTTCGTACCCTTCGGGCTGCGCGCCTGGCATGCAGGCGCGTCTAATTTCCGGGGCCGCTCGCGCTGCAATGATTTCTCCATCGGCATCGAACTGGAAGGCTCCGACGACACCCTGTACGAAGATGCGCAATACCTAAGCCTCACCCAGGTACTGCGCGCGCTCATGGCGCGCTACCCCGGCATCACGCCTGATCGCATCGTGGGCCACAGCGACATAGCACCGGGGCGCAAGACCGACCCCGGCCCCGGCTTCGACTGGGCACGGCTGCACACCCTGCTGGCAACGTAAACCTGTAATGTAAGACATGCGTCTCTGCGCGCATTGCGGTATGCTATTCATATGTGCGTCTGCTCACACTGACGCCACGCCAATAATTACTGAGGAGTTCATTAGTAAGATGACACCTCAGCTCACGTCTCCGCCCCCTGTTTAGGGGGGCGGGATAGCGTGGGGTAGAGTAAAAATTGGGATTTTATTAATAAAGAAACAAAGTAAGCGGACATCGCTTACTTTGTTTCTTTATTAATAAGTTGAGGTAACTACTCATGCTCTTGATCGCCATACTATTTGCCCTGGGTGCGGAAAAACTCTTTCCCGCAGTACACGTGCTGCGACACTTCGACTGGGTGGGCGGCTACAGCGCATGGCTGCGCCCGCGCATGGGCGCGCTGGAAAAGGGCGCCGGTGGCGTACTGCTGGTAATCGTTCCACT
>CAWUTX010000041.1:0-6037 GCA_963925015.1 uncultured Gammaproteobacteria bacterium | reverse complement strand
CTGAACAAGAAGACAGTGGCTATCAGCGCCAACGTTGTTAACGCCATCTGCTTAGTCATGGCTGTGCTCAATCAAGTCCTTTGTGCTGTCGTAGACAGTGGTGTGTAATTCCATCAGGCCCAGAATGGTATAAAAAATATTGTCGTGGGTGAATCTCTCGTGCCTGCTCTTTTTCAGCGCATCAAGATTTATTTCGTGCAGCATGCTGTCGCCCAGCCATATGATGACGGGCACATGCTTCTGGTTGTCAGGAGCGATCGTATAGGGCAGACCGTGCAGGTATATCCCGTTCTCGCCCAATGACTCGCCATGGTCGCTGACATAGATTAATGCGGGCTCAAACCGGTCATTGTTGTGCTCAAGTATGTCAATCGTCTTTGCCAGAAAATAATCCGTATACAAGATGGCGTTATCGTAGGCATTGCTGATTTCTTCGCTGGTACAGTCTTCAAGCTGGTTTGTTTTGCAGGTGGGCTTGAATACCTCAAACTTTGCCGGGTATCTCTTGTAGTAGTCGGGGCCATGATTGCCCATTTGGTGCAGCACAATGAAGATGTCACCCGTGGGGTGCCCGTCAATATAGGCCTGCAGGTTTGCCAGCATGCCTTCATCCCTGCACTCTGGGTCGCAGACGGGATTCTTCTCAGGTTTTCTGTAATCCTCGAAGGGCACTCTCAGGGCGACCCCTTTGGAATCGGAGTTGTTGTCCAGCCAGAGCACATTGACGCCGGATTGCTGTAATACATCAAGCGCATTGCCGGTGCTGTCTGCTTTGTTTTTATCAAACTGCGAGTGACCATAGATGGAAAACAGGCACGGCAATGAATGGGCGGTAGATGTCCCGCAGGCCCAGAAATTGGTAAAGCTGATAACATTTTTATTTTTCAGGTAAGGGTTGGTTTCTCTTGGGTAGCCATTCAATGAAAAGCGATCGGCTCTGGCGGTTTCACCCACCACAAGAATGACCAGCTCCCTGTGTTCGTCAGATGCAGGGATATAGGCGTCTTGCGCGATGGCTGTGAATTTGCGGGGCGCCAGCGTTACAAAGCCGGCCGCATATTTGGCGGTTGAGTAAATATAATAAGTAGGGTTGGCGTAATATCTGAGGGGCTTATGCTCGCGAAAAAATGAGGCGTAGAAATTGCTGAAAACCAGTACGGAGGCAGTCGCCAGTGCCAGCGCTGTAGCAATCAACACAAGACGCGACGTTATTGCCTGCCTGGGCCGTCCATAATCTATAGTGGTTTTGTAGACCAGGACGGATGGCAGAATTCCAAGCAGCAGAAGGTACAGGGCGAGGCGGAAACTCAACAGGTCAGACGCCTCTGCCGGGTTGGTTGCCATGATGTTTTCGATCATGGCGTCATCAATGACCACATTGTATGTGTCCATGAAATAGCCTGTGACGGACGACGCCACAAGTATCGTGATGAGCACGGGCTTGATGGTGTATCTATAACAGCTTAGTGCCAGCAGAATGCTGGTGATGCAGGCCGATAAAACAGCCAGTGATAACAGAAATCCGAGGTTTTTGATGCCGACAGGGTAGGCATCGGTTACATTAGCGAAAAAGGCGAAGTTGCCAAAAAGAACCAGAAAGGCAGAAACTGCAATGATCAATCTTGTGCTGGAGAGGGGGCGCATCCGATGCAAGTCAGTTTGATCGGTGGTGTGGGTTGCCCGGTCCGTCGAATGCAGGTAAATGAGTTTGATCCCAACTCCCAGGGCGCAGCATGACAAAAAACAGCCTCTTGTTGCTGATCGACGGTTCGTCCTACCTCTACCGCGCGTTTCACGCCCTGCCGCCGCTCAACAACTCGCGCGGCGAGCCGACGGGCGCAGTGTATGGCGTCATCAACATGGTGCGCAAACTGCTGGACGAGGTTGGCCCGCAGTATGTGGCCGTGGTGTTCGACGCCAAGGGCAAGACCTTCCGCGACCATCTCTTCGCCGCCTACAAGGCGCAGCGCCCCTCCATGCCGGACGATCTCAGCGTACAGATCGCACCGTTGCACGCCATTATACATGCATTGGGATTGCCGTTGCTGATGGTGGACGACGTCGAGGCCGACGACGTGATCGCCACCTTGGCGGTGCAGGCCACCGCGCAGGGGATACCGACGCTGATCGCCAGCTCGGACAAGGACCTAGCGCAGCTCGTGGACGGGCACGTCACACTGGTAAACACGATGAGTAATCAGCGCCTCGACCGCGCTGGTGTGATCGCCAAGTTTGGCGTGCCGCCGGAGCGCATTATCGACTACCTCGCGCTGGTGGGCGACACCTCGGACAACGTGCCCGGCGTGCCCAAGGTCGGCCCCGTCACCGCCGTCAAATGGATCACCCAGTATGGCTCACTCGATAATCTGGTGACGCACGCGGATGAAATCGGCGGCAAGGTGGGTGAGAGCCTGCGCGCGAGCCTCGCGCAACTGCCGCTGACGCGTGCGCTGCTCACGCTGAAACAGGATGTGCCGCTGCCCGTGGGGCCGCGCGATTTGATGCAGCGTGCGCCGGATGTGACGGCGCTGCGCGAATGGTATACACGAATGGAATTCAAGACCTGGCTGGAGCGGTTGCCGTCTGCAAATACTGATGCACCGCCGCCTATGGGCGCACCCGCACAGACCGCCGTCATATTGGAGAGAGCTGCACAGGTGCATGACTGGCTCAACGCACTGTCACCGGACGCACCACTGACGCTGGCTGTTGAAACCATCGGCACGGATTACATGCAGGCCGAACTCACCGGCCTCGCCTTGAAGAGAGATGCTGAGACTGTCCATGTGCCGTACGCATTGCTTGAAGCGCTGCGCTCCACGCTCGAAGATGCGCGCATCCCCAAGCTCGGCCACGATCTCAAGTTCAGCATGAACGTGCTGGCGCGGCATGGCATCGCGCTCGCCGGACTGCGTTTCGATGTGATGCTGGAATCCTACGTACTGAACAGCGTCGCCACGCGCCATGATCTGCCCGCACTGGTGGAAAAATATCTGGCCGAAACCTTACCGCCGCCGGATGCCGCAGCGTCCGTGCAGATGAGCGCGCGTCTGCACGAAATTCTCGCGCCGCAGCTTGCGCGCACGGGCCGCTTGCAAAAGCTGTACGATGAAATCGAATTGCCGCTGGTGCCGGTGCTGTCACGCATCGAGCGCACCGGCGTGCGTGTGGATGCTGGCCTGCTGCAGAAACAGAGCGCGGAGCTGTGCACGCGTCTGGCCGAGATCGAGCAGGCCGCCCATGCCAGTGCCGGGCAGCTGTTCAACCTCGGCTCGCCGTTGCAGATTCAGGACATCCTCTACGGCAAGCTGAATCTGCCGGTGCTGAAAAAAACGCCCAAGGGCCAGCCGTCCACGGCGGAAGACGTGTTGCAGGAGCTCGCGCTCGACTATCCCTTGCCGCGTCTTATCCTCGAACACCGCGCGCTGAGTAAATTGAAGTCGACCTATACCGACCGCCTGCCGGAGCAGATCGACCCCGCCACCGGACGCGTGCATACAAGCTACCATCAGGCCGTGACCGCCACCGGGCGGTTGTCGTCAAGCGATCCCAATCTGCAAAACATCCCCATCCGCACCGAGGAAGGACGGCGCATCCGGCAGGCGTTCGTCGCACCGCCCGGCTATAAAATTCTCGCCGCCGATTATTCACAGATCGAGCTGCGCATCATGGCGCATCTGTCGGGCGATGCGGGACTGTTGCGCGCCTTCACCGGCGCGCAGGACATCCACAAAATCACCGCCGCCGAAGTGATGGGTATCCCGCTGGAACAGGTGAGCGCCGAGCAGCGGCGTGCGGCCAAAGCGATCAACTTTGGCCTCATCTACGGTATGTCAGCGTTCGGTCTCGCGCGCCAGCTCGGCGTGGATCGGGCTGCGGCGCAGGAATACATCGAGCGTTATTTCGCGCGCTACCCCGGCGTGAAGGCGTTCATGGATGCCACGCGCACGCAGGCGCGCACGGACGGTTTTGTGGAGACGCTGTTCGGTCGGCGTTTATATCTGCCCGAAATCAACGCGCGCAACATGAACCGCCGCCAATACGCCGAACGCACCGCCATCAACGCCCCGATGCAGGGCAGCGCCGCCGACATCATCAAACTCGCCATGCTGCGCATCGACGCCTGGCTCGGGGCGGGCGGCATCGACGCGCGCATGGTGATGCAGGTGCACGATGAGCTGGTGTTCGAGGTGGCCGAGGCCGCCGTGGACACCGCCGCCGAGGCAATCCGCGCCCACATGACGGGGGTGGCACGCCTTTCCGTCCCGCTGGTGGTGGATGTCGGCATGGGTGCGAACTGGGACGAGGCCCATTAAAAGGCAGAGAAAAGAGAAAAGTTATCAAGATAAAAGGTATAACTCTGCGGGCAGAGCCGGGACTTATGTCGTTAATTTCCTCAACATTTTTCTTTGCTCTTGTATCTTTCCTCTTTTCTCTGCCTCTGGGTGAACTTTCCCCGGTACGCCCAGTCTCATGGTTCAGAGCACAAGCAATTGCGCTCCCCGTTCCCTCCCTGAACGGGTGTCCTTAACCCGGCAACCCCAAGCCGGGTGATCTTTGCCCTGGTTCTTGCCCCCCCCTTAGAACCGGGGCTTTTTTTTGGCCGATACCTTTATGAGGCCGCGCACGCCACATCTACATTAAGCTGCTCCGACTCACGCCTCCGCCATTACTCATAAGTCAGTAAGTAAGACTACACTTCTGCTGCACAGGGACGTGCGAATGTCGCGGGCGCATGGATGCGCAGGAGCGACCCACTGCGTCCCCGCCCCCTGTTTAGGGGGCGGGACAGGGCGGGGGTAGAGTCAACAGGGTTTTTACTTAGGAGTCACAGCATTAATGTTGTCACCATATTTTCTGACTCCTGAGTAATACGCTTGCCAGACCCCGACGCACTGCGGGTGCGATTCTGCTCGAATTCCTGGGTTCGGTGAACCTGGCCATCACGCTGCGGGTGGCGGAGGCGTGGGGCGGCTACTGGTCGTGGGATCCGAAAGAAACCTGGGCGCTGATCGTGCTGCTCAACTACGCGGCATGGCTGCAAATGCGCTTCAGTAAAGGCTGGCGCGGACGCCCGCTGGCGTGGTGGGCGATAGGCGGGTTATTCGTTACCCTGTTCGCGCTTCTCGGCGTGAATATATTTTTATCGGGCCTGCATTCCTACGGTTCGCTGTAAAGTCTACTTCGATCCCGCGCCGTAGATATAGCGCGCGAACGTGGCGACATTCATGCTCATGCGCCGGATCAAGTGGTCTAGGCTGATGATGGCGTGTTCGAGCAGGTTCACGGCGATGTAGGGGTGCTCGACTCGAAGGCGCTGATATTTGACGCGCGTGAGTTTGAGCAATTGCGTATCGGCGCTCATGGCGCGCATGCGCACCGAGCGCGGCTCGCGGTCGAAGAACGACATCTCGCCCATCAGCTCGCCTTCCTGCATCCGCCCCGCTTCAATTTCCTCGTTGCCTTCTTCGTAAAACAGCGCGGCCTCGCCCTTGACGACGAAGTACAGCGCCTCACCCACGTCGCCGATGTCGGCGATGATGTCCTTCTTGTGAAAGCTCACCAGCTCGGTATAATCGAGTAGTGTGCTGACTTCATTGAGCGTGAGCGACTCGCACAAATACTGCTGGTTGAGAAACTGGGTGAGACTGACTTTATCCATGGTGACCGGCCCCTGTCGTGAGTGGCATTTACTCTTAGTGCATAGCATAAAAGATTCTAACCTTCCTGTCTGCGTCAGACTTCGGGGCACCTCTAAAAATGATGGATTTTGCTTCAAGACAAGGCGCAGCGCAGGCGAGCAGCGGTCGCTCCTGCGCGTCCTGCGCGTCCTGCGCGTCCTGCGCCCGCGACATTCGTACGTCCCTGTACAGCACAGCATACACGTTAGTATGTGAGCAGCGGAGACAAGCTGTAACGCCGTATTGGAGCAAAAGACGCATCTTTAGAGGTGCCCCATGAAAGCGGCTGAATTGCTGGTGAAGTGCCTGGAAAACGAAGGTGTCGAATTCATCTTCGGCATTCCGGGCGAGGAAAA
>CAWUTX010000040.1:0-25449 GCA_963925015.1 uncultured Gammaproteobacteria bacterium | reverse complement strand
ACGTGGCGGCAGCGGTGCGGCAAGTGCGGCCCTATGGCGTCGACGTGAGCGGCGGCGTGGAGTCGGCGCAAGGAATCAAGGACTCGCAGAAAATGGCGGCGCTCATAGAAGAGGTCAATCGTGTCAACAGCTAAGGCGCGTTCGCGCGCAACCACTCAGGAGACACAAAGCAAGGAAACACTGCAAGCCAAGTGTCTCCTGAGTAACAACCTTATTTACTCTACCCCCACGCTGTCCCGCCCCCTAAACAAGAGGCGGGGACGTGGCGGAAAATGCGGCCTTACTTGCTGACCTATGAGTAACTACACCTCATTACCGGATGCCAACGGCCACTTCGGGCCTTACGGCGGGCGCTTCGTCGCCGAGACGTTGATGCAGCCGCTGGAAGAGCTGCGTCTCGCGTATGAGCGTTACAAAAACGATGCTGATTTTATTGCCGAATTCGATCACGATCTCAAGTATTACGTCGGTCGTCCGTCGCCGCTGTATCTGGCCGAGCGCTGGACCCGGCAGCTCGGCGGCGCACAGATTTATTTGAAGCGCGAAGACCTGAACCACACCGGCGCGCACAAGGTGAACAACACTGTAGGCCAGGCGCTGCTCGCCAAACGCATGGGCAAGACGCGCATCATCGCCGAGACCGGCGCGGGCCAGCACGGCGTCGCCACCGCCACCGTGGCCGCGCGCCTCGGCCTGGAGTGCGTGGTGTACATGGGTTCCGAGGACATCAAGCGTCAGGCGCTCAACGTCTTCCGCATGAAACTGCTGGGCGCCACCGTGGTGCCGGTCGAGTCCGGTTCCAGGACGCTGAAGGACGCACTCAACGAGGCGATGCGCGACTGGGTCACCAACGTGGACAATACTTTTTATATCATCGGCACCGTGGCCGGCCCGCATCCGTACCCGATGATGGTGCGCGATTTTCAGTCCATTATCGGGCGCGAGGCGCGCGCGCAGATTCTGGATCAGGCCGGGCGCCTGCCGGATGCGCTCCTCGCCTGCGTGGGTGGCGGATCCAACGCCATCGGATTATTTTATCCGTTTCTCGAAGACGAGGCTGTGGCGATCTACGGCGTCGAGGCGGCGGGCGACGGGCTGGATACGGAGCATCACTCGGCGACGCTGTGCAAGGGCCGCCCCGGCGTGCTGCATGGCAACCGCACCTACCTAATCGAAGATGACGACGGCCAGATCATCGAGACCCACTCGATTTCGGCGGGCCTCGATTATCCTGGCGTGGGGCCGGAGCACGCCTGGCTCAAGGACAGCGGGCGTGCCAGCTATGTGGCGATTACCGATAACGAAGCCATGCAGGCGTTTCACGACCTCACCCGCATCGAGGGCATCATGCCCGCGCTGGAGCCTAGCCACGCGCTTGCCTACGCGACCAAGCTTGCGCCGACCATGAAAAAAGATGCAATTATAATCGTCAATTTGTCGGGCCGCGGCGACAAGGATATGCACACCGTGGCGGCGCGCGAGGGAGTATGAGCCGCGCACAATCCGGGCAGGAGGCGCGCCTGCAAGAAGCGGCAGTGAATCGCATCACACAATGCTTTGCCGCACTGCGCACGCAAAAACGCAAGGCGCTGATTCCTTTTATTACTGCCGGTGATTCGAATCCGGAACTGACCGTGCCACTGATGCACGCGATGGTGAGTGCGGGCGCGAACATCATCGAGCTTGGCGTGCCGTTCTCCGATCCGATGGCCGACGGCCCGGTGATCCAGCGTGCGTCGGAGCGAGCACTTAAGCATCATGTGAGCCTGCGCCACGTGCTCGACATGGTGCGCGAATTCCGCACGCGAGATACTGCAACACCCGTCGTATTGATGGGCTATTTGAATCCGGTGGAGATGATGGGCTATTCAGCCTTTGCGCGCGCCGCCGCCGCGTCGGGTGTCGATGGCGTGCTCACCGTGGATATGCCGCCGGAAGAAGCAGCAGAACTTGTCACGGCGTTGCAGGCGCATGCTATTGCCCCCATCTTTCTGCTCGCGCCCACCAGCACGCCGGAGCGCATCGCCAAGGTCTGCGCACTGGCGCAGGTTTATCTCTATTATGTCTCGATCAAAGGCGTTACCGGTGCCGCGACGCTTAATGTCGATGCAGTCGAGCACAAGCTCGGCGAGATTCGTGCCCTGACGAAGCTGCCGCTGGCTGTGGGTTTCGGCATCAAGGACGCCGCCACCGCAGCACTTGTCGCCCGGCTCGCCGATGCCGTGATCGTGGGCAGTGTGCTGGTGCAGAAGATCGAGCAACTGGAACACGAGCCCGACAAGATCATGCCGGAGGTCGCCGCGCTGCTGGCCGGGATGCGCCAAGCGATGGACGAACCCTCCGGCACACCCAAATGAGCTGGTTCGAAAAATTGCTCCCATCCAAGATCAGAACCGAAGGCAACGGGCCGAAGAAAACGGTGCCGGAGGGGCTGTGGACGAAATGCCAGTCGTGCGCCTCGGTGCTGTTCAGCACCGAGCTGGAGCGCAATCTCCATGTCTGCCCCAAATGCAATCACCACATGCGCATCGGCGCGCGCCGCCGCCTCGATCATTTTCTCGATGCCGAACCGCGCACAGAAATCGGCGCGGACCTTGCGCCGGTGGACGCGCTCAAGTTCCGTGACAGCAAGCGCTACAAGGATCGCCTGACTCAGGCGCACAAAGACACCGGCGAAAACGATGCGCTGATTGTCATGCACGGCAAGCTCAAGGGCATGCCGCTGGTCGCGTGCGCGTTCGAGTTCCGCTTCATGGGCGGCTCGATGGGCGCGGTGGTCGGTGAGCGTTTCGTGCGCGCCGTAAACTACTGTCTCGAACAACGCATACCGCTGGTGTGTTTTTCCGCCAGCGGCGGCGCGCGCATGCAGGAAGGTTTGTTTTCGCTCATGCAGATGGCCAAGACCAGCGCCGCGCTCGCGCGCCTGAGTAAGCGCGGCATTCCGTTTATTTCTGTGCTCACCGATCCCACCATGGGCGGCGTGTCGGCGAGTCTTGCCATGCTGGGCGATGTGAACGTGGCCGAGCCCAAGGCACTGATCGGGTTTGCCGGCCCGCGCGTGATCGAGCAGACAGTGCGCGAGGTGCTGCCGGAAGGTTTTCAGCGCGCCGAATTCCTGCTGGAGCACGGCACCATCGATATGATCGTCAACCGCCACGACATGCGCGACCGGATTGCAAGCCTGCTGGCAATCCTCACGCATCAATCATAAAGGCAGTAGCAAGTTACAAGTAGCAAGTGCCAAGTGAAGCGCGCATTTATCTTGCTACTTACTACTTGTAACTTGCTACTGTAGTTATGACCCTCTCCGACTGGTTGTCATGGCAAGAGACGCTACATCCCCGGCTGATCGATCTCGGCCTGGAGCGCGTGAGCCGCGTGCTCCAGCGCATGGAACTCGCGCAGCCGCCGTATGCCGTGATCACGGTGGCCGGCACCAACGGCAAGGGCTCGAGCGTGGCGCTGCTGGAGTCGATTTATCGCTCCGCCGGTTACCGCGTGGGGGCCTACACTTCGCCGCATCTGTTGCGTTATAACGAGCGCATTCATGTGCTGGGTGAAGAGGCCAGCGACGCGCAGTTGTGCGACGCCTTTGCGCGCATCGACGCCGCGCGCGGCGAAATTTCACTGAGTTATTTTGAGTTCGGCACGCTGGCGGCGTTCGATATTTTTCAGCGCGCTCAACTCGACGTCGCCATCCTCGAAATCGGACTCGGCGGGCGGCTGGACGCGGTGAACATACTCGACGCTGATGTCGCGCTGGTGACGAGCATTGGTATCGACCATGTGGAGTGGCTGGGGCCGGATCGCGAGAGTATCGCGCGCGAGAAGGCAGGTATCTTTCGCACCGGGCGGCCCGCGATCTGCGGCGACCCCGATGTGCCGCAAAGTTTGCGCACGCATGCGTGTGAAACCTCCGCGCCGCTCTATTGTCTTGACCGTGACTTCGGTTACGGTGCTTTCACCGGCGACTGGTCGTGGTGGGGCCGCTACGGCGACGCGGCCGCGCGCTACGAACACCTGCCTCTCCCCAATCTGCGCGGCGCATTTCAGTTACGCAATGCCGCCGCCGTGTTGATGGCGCTACAGCCGCTGCTGCCGCGCCTGCCGGTGAGCGAAGCGGCTGTGCATCAAGGGCTACTGGAGGCGAAGCTGCCGGGCCGGTTTCAGGTGCTGCCCGGTGCCGTCACGCGCATCCTGGACGTCGCGCACAATCCGCACGGCGCCGAAGTGCTGGCGCGCACCTTGAAAGAATATCTGTGCGCGGGCCGCACGCTGGCGGTGTTTTCCATGCTGGCGGACAAGGACATCGCGGGCGTGGTTGGCATGATGCGCGAGGTGATCGACCAGTGGCATGTGGCGGCACTCCCCGCAGCGCGTGCGGCGAGCGCTGAACAGCTCGTTCAAATACTCAGTGAAAATGCGGCGCAGGCGGTGGTGCATGAACATGGCAGCGTCACCGAGGCCTATCGCGCCGCTATGGCACAGGCCCGGCCGGGTGACCGCATAGTGGTGTTCGGTTCATTTTATACGGTGGCCGAGGTGTTGCCGCAGGTCTATAATTGAACACAGCCATTACGGGATTTAGAGATGCAAGACAGTAGTCTGAAGCAACGCTTGGTAGGCGCCATTGTGTTGGTCTTGCTGGGCGTGATCGTAATCCCCATGCTGCTCTCCGGCCAAGGGCCTGCGCCGATCACGCAGAGCAACATTCCGCCGCCGCCGAAATCCGAATTTAGCTCCAAGATCATTCCGCTGGACGAAGTGCCTGCGGCAGGTACCTTGAACCCCGTGCCGATCAGTCCGCCCACCGCCAGTGTGGAGCTGCCCGCCGTCGTTGCACCGCCTCCGGCAAAGAACGCAGCCACAGCCGTGGCTCCGGTGGCGCCAGCTCCAACTCAGGCCCCGGCACAAAACGTGACTCCAACTCCGGCCAAGAGTGCCACTGTCACGGCCGTGGCGCCACCTGTAGCTGCGGCCAGCAAGCCTGCCGACAGCGCCGGCAAAAAACCGGCTGCGGCCAAGGCGACGGAGGCGTGGGTGGTGCGGCTCGGCAGCTTTGCCAGCGAGCAGAATGCGCTGGCGCTGCGCGACAAGTTGCGCGGGAAGGGCTACAAGGCCTTGGTGGAAAAGGTCACCACCCGTGACGTACCGCTGCTGCGTGTGAGCGTGGGGCCGGAGGCGCAGCGCGAGGGCGCGGAGGCCGTGCGCGACAAGCTGCAAAAGGAGCTCAATATCAAGGGTAACGTGGTTCAATATCCCTGACTCTTACACCGGAACGCCCTGGACTTACAGATGGGGTAGGCCGGGTGACTGCGTTACTCATAGGTTCAGAAGTAAGGCTACACTTTTCGCTAGGTCCCCGTTCCCCTATGTAGGGGGCGGGACAGAGCCTGCCCCCGGCTTGAACGGGGGTAGGTAAAACAGTGTATTTACACAGGAGTGACATCATAAGGGTTGCAGCCTTACCTTGTGACTCCTGTGGTAAAATACGCCCTCATATCGCACACAGGCGCGGGCCAGTGACAGCATGATCTGGGTTGACTACACCATCATCGGGATTATTGCCCTTTCCACGCTGATCGGTCTGATCCGCGGCTTGGTGCGCGAGGCCTTGTCGCTCATTGCCTGGGTGCTCGCGTTGTGGATCGCGTTCACCTTCTCACAGCGCTTCTCCGAGCTTTTCGTGGCACACATTGCAACCCCGTCCGTGCGTCTTGCGGCGGCGTTTATCGCTCTCTTTGTTATCACCTTGATCCTCGCCGCCGTGGTGAATTATCTCATCGCAAAAATGGCGGACAAGGGCGGCCTCAAGGGTACCGACCACACGCTCGGCGTGGTGTTCGGGCTGGCGCGCGGCGTGATTGTGGTGGCGCTGTTGGTGCTGCTCGCCGGAGCCACGCCGCTGCCCAAGGACCAGTGGTGGAGCGAGTCCATGCTGATCGGTCGTTTTCAAACCATGGCTGTGTGGCTGCGCGGATTTCTGCCGCCGCAACTCGCGCAGAAATTCGATTACAGCAGCGAACGTTTGTGAGGTAGTTTATATGTGTGGCATTATCGGAATTGTCGCCAAGTCCGCCGTGAATCAGGCCCTGTACGACGGCCTCACGGTGTTGCAACACCGCGGCCAAGATGCCGCCGGCATCGTCACCAGCGATAACGGGCGGCTCTACATGCGCAAGGACAACGGTCTGGTGCGCGACGTGTTCCACACCCGCCACATGCGTAACCTGCCAGGCAATATCGGCATCGGTCACGTGCGTTACCCCACGGCGGGTTGCTCAACCTCCGCTGAAGCACAACCGTTTTATGTGAATTCGCCCTACGGCGTGTGTCTCGCGCACAACGGCAACCTCACCAACGCCGACCAGCTCAAGGAAGAATTGTTCCGCGAGGGCCTGCGCCACATCAACACCGACTCCGACTCCGAGGTACTGCTCAACGTGTTCGCGCAGGAGTTACAGCGCTGCGGAAAACTGCGCATCGACGAAGATGATATCTTCGCGGCGATTGCACGCGTGCATAAGCGCTGCCGCGGCGGTTATGCCGCCATCGCCATGATCACCGGCTACGGTGTCGTCGGTTTCCGCGATCCCTTCGGCATCCGCCCGGTGGTGTTCGGCAAGCGTAACAGCGATCTCGGCGTGGAATACATGATCGCCTCCGAGAGCGTGGCGCTCAATACGCTGGGTTTCGATCTGGTGCGCGACATCGCACCCGGCGAAGCGGTGCTGATCGACGCCGACGGCGGGCTGCACACGCGGCAGTGCGCGGATCACCCTGTGTGCGCGCCGTGTATTTTCGAGTACGTCTATCTGGTGCGCCCCGACTCCATCATCGACGGCATTTCCGTGTATCAGGCACGCATCCGCATGGGTGAAAAGCTCGCGCGCAAGATTCAGCGCGAATGGCCCCAGCACGACATCGACGTGGTGATTCCGATCCCGGACACGAGCCGCACTGCGGCACTGCAACTCTCGCAGGAGCTCGGCATCGCCTACCGCGAAGGCTTCGTGAAAAACCGCTACATCGCGCGCACCTTCATCATGCCCGGCCAGGGCCAGCGCAAAAGGTCGGTGCGCCAGAAACTCAATGCCATCGGCATGGAGTTCAAGGACAAGAACGTGCTGCTGGTGGACGACTCCATCGTGCGCGGCACGACCTCGCAGCAGATCATTCAGTTGGCGCGAGAGGCCGGCGCGCGCAAGGTATATTTCGCCTCCGCTGCGCCGCCGGTGCGTTATCCCAACGTGTACGGCATCGACATGCCTTCGGTACACGAGCTCATCGCGCATGGGCGCACTGAGCAGGAAGTGGCGCAGGCCATCGGCGCCGACGGCCTGATCTATCAGGATCTCGATGACCTGATCGACGCCACGCGCAGCGACAACATCGCCATACAGCGTTTTGATGCCTCCTGCTTCAGCGGCGAGTACATCACCGGCGGCGTGGATCGCCTTTATCTCGATCACATTGAAAAGTTGCGCAGCGATTCCGCCAAGTCGCAGCAGCGCGCAGCGCAAAATGAAGCCATGGATTTGCATAACGACGCTTGAGCGAACATGATGCGCGACGATAAAAAATATATATCCAGCAAGCCGAAGCAGAACTACCGCTTCGACACCCGCGCCGTGCGCGCGGGCCAGGTGCGCACGTCCGAAGACGAACAGTCAGAGCCGATCTTCCCCACGGTAAGTTTCGTGGCCGAGAGCGCCGCGCAGGCCGCCGCGCGCTTTTCGGGAGCCGAGCCGGGCAACATCTATTCGCGCTTCACTAATCCCACGGTACGGACCTTCGAGCAGCGCCTCGCGAGCCTCGAAGGCGGCGAGCGCTGCGTGGCGACCGGCTCCGGCATGTCCGCCATCCTCACCACCTGCATGGGGCTGCTCAAGAGCGGCGACCACATCGTCGCCTCGCGCAGCATCTTCGGCCCCACGGTGATTTTGTTCAACACCATCCTCGCGCGCTTCGGCATCGAGACCAGCTTCGTGCCGCTGACCGATCTTGCCGCCTGGGAGCAGGCGCTGCGCCCCAACACGCGTTTATTGTTTCTGGAGACGCCATCCAACCCGCTCACCGAAGTGGCCGACATCGCCGCACTGGCGAAAATCGCGCACAAAAACGGAAGTTTACTGGTAGTGGACAACTGCTTCTGCACCCCGGCGTTGCAGCTACCGCTCGCGCTCGGCGCGGACATCGTCGTGCATTCGGCGAGCAAATACATCGACGGCCAGGGTCGCGCGGTGGGCGGCGCGATAGTCGGCAGCGAAAAACTGGTAGGCGGCGACATCTACGCCTTTCTGCGCACCGCCGGGCCGAGCATGAGCCCGTTCAATGCATGGATTTACCTCAAAGGACTGGAGACGCTGCGCCTGCGCATGGACGCGCACAGCCGCAGTGCGTTACAACTTGCCGCATGGCTGGAGCAGCAACCCGCAGTCAAACGCGTGCATTATCCGGCCCTGCCGTCGCACCCGCAGCACGCCCTCGCCATGAAGCAGCAGACGGCAGGCGGCGGTGTGTTGTCGTTTGAACTCGCGGGCGGGAAAGCAGCCGCGTGGAAACTGATCGACGCCACAGAGATCATCTCCATCACCGCCACCTTCGGCGACACCAAAAGCACCATCACCCACCCCGCCACCACCACCCACTGGCGCCTCACCCCCGAAGCCCGCGCCGCCGCCGGCATCAGCGACGGCCTCGTACGCATCGGCGTGGGTCTCGAAGACGTCGAGGACTTGAAGGACGACCTCAAGGCCGGGCTTTCCGCCTGACGCTACGCGCGTTCAGCTAGACAGGGCGGGCAACTTACTGCCCACGTGTTTCGAATCTGGATTGAACCCACGCGGGCAACAAAATCCGGTTACCCAATGCCGCTTCAGGCTATTCGTAACTTCGCGAAAATGGGGGGTAAAGTGGAGTCACCCACACTAGGGAGGAACGCCGTCATGCCCAAACCCTATCATGCCCTGTCATCCTACATTCTGCAGCTCGGGACGTCCTTCTACAGCTACCATCAAGGGCTGCCTGAAATAATCCGGTTGGACAATTCCGCGCTAGACGCCATGACCGACCTGAGGCGGGTCAGAGCCGTAACTGTGGCGCCCGGAGTTCCTATCGATACCGCGCTGCAGAAGATGATATACGCCGAGGTACGTCTTCTGCTCGTAACCGACGCCCATGACATCATCTTGGGCTTAATCACCGCCCGCGACATTATGGAAGAAAAGCCCGTCAACTACGCCGCCAAGGTACGCGTTTCACACGACGCTATACTCGTGGAGCACATCATGACGCCGGCAGACCAGATACAAGTGCTGCAAATGGCGGATGTCTTCCGCGCCAGCGTGGGCGATATCGTTCTGACGCTCAAGAACGCCAACCGCCAGCACGCACTGGTGGTTGAACCAACCGAGGATGCCGCCTTGTCCGGCGCTGAAATTGTGCGTGGGATATTCTCCACCACGCAAATCGGCAAGCAATTGGGCATGGAAATCCAGCCCACAGGGAGGGTGCAAAATTTCGCGGAACTGGAGGCGTTGTTGCTTGGTGCGTAATTCGTGAGACCTCTTGAGGGTTAAAGCCTCCACAGTACACTGGCGTCATCGAGCCAAGTAGGGTGGGCACGTTTGTGCCCACGCGCAAATGCAGCGCTGCAGGAAGATCAGTTGAGCGGGTTTAACAGATGAACAAATCTTTGAAAAAATTGGAGCTGGCGAGAGGAGTCGAACCCCCGACCGGCTGATTACAAATCAGCTGCTCTACCAACTGAGCTACGCCAGCGTTGGAAGTACGATGTGTGCGGAAAGTGCGGCCATTGTAGGGAATTCATGTAGCGAAGGCAATTTATGGCGTGACCAGATGCGTGGCTGACGGCAGGCTCTCCTCGGGCGCGGAGGGCGGCTCGGCGGCAGGTGACAGTTGCTTGAGTTGGTCGGCATTGAGTTCGCGCAGCAGCACGATACCTTTCGTTTTGTCGGTCGTGGTGGCCGTCGGAGACTCAGTGTGATCCCCTACGAGTTGCCAGGTGAAAAAACCTAGGTTCAGCAGTACCAGCAACAGAAATAACCTTTTCACGATGGATATCCTGCGATCACGGCGAGGCCTTGCAGCACCAGGTCGGGCGCGTGACGGTAGCGCGCGGTGAGATGGGGCAGGACGCGCGCGGCGTCACCGCCGGTGATGATGCGGGTGACGGCGGTGCCGAGAGCGGCCTCGACGTCTGCTGCTGCGCGTTCGATGGCGCCGGTGAGCGCATACAGCGAGCCGTTTTGCACCGCTGCCTGTGTGGAGCGCGCGAACGGCGTGAGAGGGTGCGTAACCGGATTCATGTCATCACCGATCTGTTGCGTGTGTTCAAACAATGCGCGCTGCATCAATCTGAGCCCCGGCAGTATAACGCCGCCTGAATGATTGCCGTCCGCCGTCAAGGTTTCAATAGTCACCGCCGTGCCGCAATCCACTACGCACACGGCGCCGGGGGTGTGCCGGTGCGCCGCAATCAGCGCCACCCAGCGGTCGGCACCGAGCTTGCCGGGGTCAGCATAAGCGTTGGTGACGCCGCAGGCGTGGGTTTGCGCGTGTATGAATTCCGGCTCCAGTTTCCACAGCCGTTGCGTGCATGCGGACAGGCGTGCGGCAAACTCTTCGCCCGCGACGTTCGACACGATAATGCGCGTGGGCGTGGCGATCTGGCTCCATGCGGATTGCGCGTGCGCATGCAGATCAATCCACGCCTGCATGGCGCTGCCCGGATGTTCGAGCCCTGCGGCGGTCAGCCACGCCCATTTGATGCGCGTGTTGCCGCTGTCGAGCAACAGGATTTTTTCCGTACTCATGCCAACTCCCTTACGCTCACTTCGCCATACTCACTGCGCCGGAATAATAGCGCTGTGTGGCGCCGTTCACGAGCAGTTTGAGCGCGCCGTCGTCCGCCACGCCTTGGGCCAAGCCGTGGATGTTGCGTCCGGCGATGTTGAGCGCCACGCGCTTGCCTGCGATGAGATCAAGCTGCTTCCACTCCGCCATGAACGGCGCGAGGCCGTGGCGCTGAAATTCGTGCAACGCCAGCAGCAGGTGTTGCAGCAGCAGACCCGCGAGCAGGTTGCGCGATGGCGGCGGGTCGAGCAGTGCGCGCACGTCTACCCACGGTTGATCTATCAGCCGCGCCGCCTGCGCCGGCATAACCACATTCAGGCCGACGCCGGCGACCAGATGGCACGGCCCGGAGCTTTCGCCCGTCATGTCGAGCAGGATACCGGCGAGCTTGCGCCCTTGCCAGAGCACGTCGTTCGGCCATTTCAGACCTGCGCCTTTGATACCGGTGGGCAGACCGGCGGCGTGCAGCGCGCGCATCACGGCCACCGCAACGGCGAGGCTGGCGCCGCCGAGTGTGCCGGGGCCTGCCGCGAAGCGCCACAGCAGCGAGAGATAGATATTGCCGCCCGGCGGCGAGACCCAGGTGCGCCCATGCCGCCCGCGCCCCGCGTGTTGCTGCTCGGCGAGACAGGCCGTGCCGCCGGGCGCGCCGCAGGCCGCCTGACGCATCAAATACAGATTGGTGGAATCGGTGGCGTCGAGGATGTCGATCTTGCCGAGCAGCCGCTGTGCGGGTTTGCTCAAGGCCGCGCGTATCGCGTCTTCATGCAGCGCTTCGACCGGGTGCGTAAGGCGGTAGCCACGGCCCGTGACGGCATGGACTTCGAGGCCTGCGGCGGACAGTGCCTGCATCTCCTTCCACACCCCGCTGCGGCTCACGCCGAGCGTATGGCCCAGCGCCGTGCCGGAATGGAACAGGCCGTCACTCAGCAGGCTTAAGAGGTGTCGATTCAGTTTCTGGCGCCTGGCGGCCCAGTGTAGCAAAATAGGAACTTACCGGTAGCTCTGAGGACGGCATGCGCCAGGTCTGGATAAACGAATTTTGGCGGTTGACGGGCATCGGGCTGGTCGCGTTCGTGACGGGGCTGGTGGCGGGCTACGCTGAACTTTTCCTGCTGCTCGCAGTGCTCGGTTATCTCGGCTGGCATCTCGTCAATCTGATGCGCTTGCAGCGCTGGCTGGCGCAGGGCGAGGACGCGCACCCTCCCGTTTCGAGCGGGGCATGGGATGTCATATTTACCGATCTCGCGCGCCTGCAGGCGCGTAATCGCAAACGCAAGCGTAAGCTCACCCGCACCCTCACGCGGTTTGAAGACGCCGCCGCCGCGCTGCCGGACGCTGTGGTCGTGCTCGGCATGCATGACGAAATCGAGTGGTTTAATAACGCGGCGCAACAGCTGTTGGGCCTGCATTGGCCGCAGGACGTCGGCCAGCGCATCAGCAATCTGCTGCGTCACCCGGCGTTTATCGAATTTCTTGCGGCGCGCGATTACTCCAGCAGCGTGGAGTTGTCCGCGCCGACGAATGCCGACGCACTGCTCGCGGTGCTGGTGGTGCCTTACGGCAATGAGCAGCGTCTGCTGGTCGCGCGCGACATCACGCGCATCCGCCGTCTGGAACAGGTGCGCAGTGATTTTGTCGCCAACGTGTCGCATGAGTTGCGCACCCCGCTCACGGTGATCAGCGGCTTTTTCGAGACGGCGAACGAAGACGCCCCGGAGTGTCCGCCCGACTGGCGGCGTCCGATGCAGCTCATGCGGCAGCAGGCGCAGCGCATGCAGAATATCGTGCAGGATCTGCTGCTGCTGTCGCGTCTAGAGATGGAGCAGCCGTCCCGGGTGGAGAATGTGGCGGTGGCCGAACTGCTTGAGGCCATCGTGTTGGAGGCGCGGGCCTTGAGCGGCGCACGCGAGCATCACATCGTGCTTGATGCCGACAGGGAGCTCGGGCTGCGCGGCAACGCGGATGAATTGCGCAGCGCATTTTCCAATCTGGCGTTCAACGCCGTGCAGTACACCCCGGAGCAGGGTGAAATCCGTGTGCGCTGGTTCCGCGATGCCGCAGGCGTGCATCTTGCGGTGAGCGACACCGGCGCAGGTATCGCCGCGCACCACATCCCGCGCCTTACCGAGCGCTTTTACCGCATCGATGCCGGGCGCTCGCGCCAGAGCGGGGGCACCGGCCTCGGGCTCGCCATCGTCAAGCATGTGCTCAACCGACACGGTGCGCAGTTGCGCATCGAGAGCGAGCTGGGCAAGGGCAGCAGCTTCAGTTGTGATTTTCCGCTCGCGGCGCTGGTGCATCTGGCGGACACGCAACAGCGTGCGCGCGATGCGAGCAACGTCTGAGCGTGGGTGGGGGTGTAGGTGGTGGGCCGTGCTGGGGTCGAACCAGCGACCTACTGATTAAGAGTCAGCTGCTCTACCAACTGAGCTAACGGCCCGTATTTTGGGGTGAGCGATGGGGATCGAACCCACGACAACCGGAATCACAATCCGGGGCTCTACCGACTGAGCTACGCCCACCATAACTGCGCGCCATTGTACTACATTCCGGCGTTTTGAAACTGGTGCGCCCGGCAGGACTCGAACCTGCTACCACCGGCTTAGAAGGCCGGTGCTCTATCCAGATGAGCTACGGGCGCCAATCATACCAAGCGCGCGCAGCGCCTCGGCTCGCCCCCTTCGCCCATCGGGAGAAGCGATGGGGATGAGGGATGGTCGGGGTAGAGGGATTCGAACCCACGACACCCTGCTCCCAAAGCAGGTGCGCTACCAGGCTGCGCTATACCCCGAAAGTCTCTCGCATTCGCCAGAAGCTACACTGGAACCGGACTCCGGCACAAGGTTGGCGATGATACGCGCCGTTCCCACGAGGGTCAATTGGACACCCAATTATAATCCTCCCGCCCCACCCTTGGTGAAATGAGGTGGGCGTGCGATCATTGGAGCTTAATTGACATCTCTCGTTTCCCCACCATGAGCGCACACATCATCGACGGCAAGACGATTGCCGCTGCCCTGCAGCAGACCGTGAAGCAGCGCGTGCAGGCACGTCTGGCGGCTGGGCAGCGGGCGCCGGGGCTGGCGGTGATACTGCTGGGCGACGGGGCGGCCTCGCAAGTCTATGTGCGCAGCAAGCGCAAGGCCTGCGAGGAGGCCGGGATAAGTTCGCTGGCCTACGATCTTCCCGCCGCCACGTCAAAGCAAGAGCTGCTGGCCCTCATCGATGAATTGAATACACGCGCCGACGTGGACGGCATTCTGGTGCAACTGCCCCTGCCCGCGCACATCGCAGCCGACGCCGTGATCGAGCGCATCAACCCCGACAAGGACGTGGACGGATTTCATCCCTGCAATATCGGGCGCCTGGCCCTGCGCATGCCGCGCCTGCGCCCCTGCACCCCGCGTGGCGTGATGACGCTGCTGGAGCACACCGGCGTGCCGCTCACCGGAAAGCATGCGGTGGTGGTGGGCACCTCCAACATCGTCGGCCGACCGATGGGGCTGGAGCTGCTGCTCGCAGGCTGCACCGTCACCCTCTGCCACCGCTTCACGCAAGACCTCGGCGCGCACGTCGCGCGCGCCGATATCGTAGTGGCCGCCGTCGGCAAGCCCGGCCTCATACACGGTGAATGGATCAAGCCCGGCGCCATCGTCATCGACGTCGGCATCAACCGCCTGCCCGACGGCTCACTCTGTGGTGACGTGGAATTTGAAGCCGCGAAAACACGCGCAGGCTGGATCACGCCGGTGCCCGGGGGCGTCGGGCCAATGACGGTGGCGACGCTGCTGCAGAACACCGTCGATGCGGCGGAGCATCTGTCAGTTGACTAGGTTGGGTCAAGGAGCGCAGCGACGGATCCAACGACGCACAGGGACGTGCTAGTGTCGCGGGAGGCAGGATGCCGGGAGCGACCAAGCCTGCTCGATCTAATTACCCGGCGCCAATGTCTGCAACAACTGCTCGACGGCGTGTATGCGCGCAGCAGCATCCGGCAGTGCTTTAATCATACGCAGTTTATTCTGCCCGTCCAGTTTGTAGACCTTCGGTTCGCGTTGAATCAGGGCGATGATTTTGCCGGGATCGACGGCGGGGTGGTCGTTGAAGATGACGCGCGCACCGCCTTCGCCCGCCTCGATCTTGCGGATGCCGAGCGGTTGCGCCTTGAGCTTGAGCGTGGTGAGGGTGAACAGGTTTTTGGCGGCGTCGGGCAGCAGGCCGAAGCGGTCGATCATTTCCACTTGCAGTTCGCGCAGTTCGTCATCCGTCGCGGCGCTTGCGATGCGTTTGTAGAGCATGAGGCGGGCATGCACGTCCGGCAGGTAATCGTCCGGTATCAGCGCGGGCAGACGCAGGTCGATCTCGGCGCCGTGATCGAGCGGGCGATCCAGCTCCGGTTCGCGTCCGGCCTTGAGCGAGGCCACGGCGCGCTCCAGTAATTCACTGTAGAGCGTGAAACCTATTTCCTGCATCTGCCCGCTCTGGTCTTCGCCGAGCAACTCACCCGCGCCGCGGATTTCGAGATCGTGCGTGGCGAGGGTGAAGCCCGCGCCCAGTTCCTGAATCGACTCGATGGCTTCGAGCCGTTTGTTCGCATCGGCACTGATGGCGTTGCGTTCCGGAATAATCAGGTAGGCGTAGGCGCTGTGATGCGAGCGCCCGATGCGGCCGCGTAGTTGATAAAGCTGGGCCAGGCCGAATTTGTCTGCACGGTTGATGATGATGGTGTTGGCGCTCGGCACGTCGATGCCGGATTCGATAATCGTGCTGCACACCAGCAGGTTGAAACGCTGGTGATAGAAATCGAGCATCACCTGTTCCAGTTCGCGCTCGCGCATCTGGCCGTGCGCCACGCGTACGCTTGCCTCAGGCACTAGCGCCGCCAGGTCGCGCGCCATTTTCTCGATGGTGTCGACGTCGTTGTGCAGAAAATACACCTGTCCGCCGCGTTTGATTTCGCGCAGCACGGCCTCGTGTATCAGGGCCTTGTCCCATTCGCGCACGAAGGTCTTGACCGCAATGCGGCGCGCGGGCGGTGTGGCGATGATGGAGAGGTCGCGCAGGCCGGAGAGTGAGAGCGAGAGCGTGCGCGGGATGGGCGTGGCGGTGAGCGTGAGCACATCGACCTCGGAGCGCAATTGTTTGAAACGCTCCTTTTGGCGCACGCCGAAACGGTGTTCCTCATCGAGGATCACTAGCCCCAGACGTTTGAAGGCGATGCCTTCCTGCAACAGTTTGTGCGTGCCGATGACAATGTCGATGACGCCGTCGGCCAGACCTTTTATCACCACATCCTGTTCCTTGTTAGAACGGAAGCGCGAGATCGTTTCGATGCGTACCGGCCAGTCGGCGAAACGGTCTTTGAAGTTCTGATAATGCTGCTGTGCGAGCAGGGTGGTCGGCACCAGCACGGCGACCTGTCTGCCGCCCTGCACGGCGACGAAGGCCGCGCGCATCGCGACCTCGGTCTTGCCGAAGCCGACGTCGCCGCACACCAGGCGGTCCATGGGCTTGCCGCTCTGCATGTCGGCAAGCACGCTTTCGATGGCGTCGTGCTGATCCGGTGTTTCTTCAAACGGGAACGCGGCAGCGAAGGCGTGGTAGTCGTGCTCGTCCAGCGTGAAGGCGTGGCCTTCACGCGCCGCGCGCCGCGCGTGAATTTCCAGCAGTTCCGCCGCCACATCGCACACGCGCTCTGCCGCCTTGCGCTTGGCGCGCGCCCATTGCTCACCGCCGAGCTTGTGCCATGGTGCCTGTTCCGGCGCGGCGCCGGTGTAACGGCTGATGAGATGCAGCGACGCCACCGGCACATACAGTTTGTCGCCGCCCGCATATTCGAGCGCGAGGAATTCCGTTTGCAGGCCCCCGACGTTGAGGATTTGCAGCCCGCGATAACGCCCGACACCGTGATCTTCGTGTACCACCGGGCTGCCGAGGGAAAGCTCGGCGAGATTGCGCACCAGACCCTCGGCGTCGCGCGTGCGCGCCTTGCGGCGGCGGCGTTGCAGGACTTGCTTTCCGAACAGCTGCGTCTCCGCGATCACCGCGATGCGCGCCTCCGGCAGCAGCAGCCCATGTTCCAGCGGCGCTACGGTGATGCCGAGTGGCGCGTCGCCCGCGAGGAAGTCAGGCCAGCCGCTAAACACCGCGGGGCCCAGTCCGGCCTGCTTAAGCAGGTCGATCAGCGTCTCGCGCCGGCCCGAGGTTTCGGCGGCTAACAGCACGCGACCGGAAAACGCGCTTAAAAACTCCAGCAGCCGCGCGGCGGGTTGTGCGGCGCGGCCATCGAGCGTGAGCTCAGGCGGTGCGCCGGTGGCGAAGTTGGACGCTGCTGGGTTGGGCGCATGTTGCAGTGTCACCTGCGGGAAAGTGAGCAGCCCCGAGAACAATACATCGGGTGGTACAAAAATGGATTCCGGCGCCAGCAGCGGACGTTCGCAGTCGTGGCGGCGCTGTTCGTGGCGCTCGCAGGCCGAGTGCCAGAATGCGTGCGCGGCCTGTTCCGTGCCTGCGGTGGTAAGCACCAAGCAGGTCTCCGGCAGGTAGTCGAGCAGGGTGTGGGTGTGGGTGAAAAACAGCGGCAGGTAATATTCGATGCCGGGTGGTGCGAGGCCCTTGCTCACGTCGCGATAGAGCGGGCTCTGCTGCGGGTCGCCTTCGAATTGCTCGCGGAAATTCCGGCGAAACAAGGCAATGGCCTCTTCGTGCAAGGGAAATTCGCGTGCGGGCAGCAGGCGGATGGAGGGCACCGTGGCGAGCGAGAGCTGCGTCTCCACATCGAAGGTGCGCAGAGTGTCGATGCTGTCGTCGAACAGGTCGATGCGGTAGGGCAGCTCACTGCCCATGGGGAACAGATCCATCAGGCTGCCGCGCACAGCGAACTCGCCGTGCTCCATAACCTGCGACACGCAGCGGTACCCGCTCGCCTCCAGCCGGGCGCGCATCGCGCCGAGATCAAAGCGCGCGCCGGTTTCGAGCAGCAGGCTGTGTGCCTGCACGTACTCGCGCGGCGTGATTCGGTGCAGCAGCGTCTCCACCGGCACGATCAGCACGCCGCATTCCAGCGCCGGGAGCTGATAGAGCGCGGTAAGGCGTTGCGAGATGATGTCCTGGTGCGGCGAGAAGGTGTCGTAAGGCAGCGTCTCCCAGTCGGGGAAGGTGAGTACCGGGAGCCCGGCCTGAGCCCCGGCATAGAAACGCACCTCATGTTCCAGCCGGTACGCGTGCAGGGTGTCTTCGGTGATGACCAGCAGCGGCCCGGAGCGGCGCCGCGCCGCCTCACAGAGGGCGAGGCCATAGCTGCTGCCGGAGAGCTGTGCCCAGCGCACGCGCGTACCCGCCTCCGCAGGGGGCGGCGGATGCAGCAGATTCAGCATAGGAGCGGAACCTGCTGCTGTAGGAGTTGATGCCGGTACCGGGTGGGCCATCAAGACAGGGCTAAAGGTATAGCCGATTATTTTCCCATATTCCGCCGGGCGCGGCAGACTTTTCGTCGGGCTGATGCCGTGATGCTGCCGCTATTGAAAATTGAACTGTAATTGCCTAACCTAGGTCTCATGGACACAGTGTGCGGCAATTATTGCCGCCAATATTGACGGCTTCAGATGGAATCCAGTTATGGCGTACACTCCGGATCAGGATAGGGACGACGGTGTAGCGCTGCAAGAGGCGAAGCCCAAGCTTGCCAAGCCACCGTTGTATAAGGTTATGCTGTTGAATGACGATTACACGCCGATGGAGTTTGTGGTGCAGGTGCTGGAACTGTTTTTTGCCATGAACCGGGAACAGGCGATCCAGGTCATGCTGCACGTGCATACACGCGGCAAGGGCGTGTGCGGGGTGTACACGCGCGATATCGCCGAGACCAAGGTGGCGCAGGTGAATGAGTATTCCAGGCGCAATCAGCACCCGCTGGTGTGCACCCTGGAGAAGGCCTGAATTTTGCAGCTACTATCCAGTAAGCGAGCAAGCCGCAGTCACACGATGAGGGTAGACGCATGTTAAGCAAGGAGTTGGAAGCCACACTCAATATGGCGTTCCGCGAGGCGCGCGAGAAGCTGCACGAGTTTATGACCGTGGAGCACTTGCTGCTCGCCCTGCTGGATAACCCCACCGCCGTCGCGGTGCTGCGCGCCTGCGGCGCCGACCTCGATCGGCTGCGCAAGGAGCTGAACGGCTTCCTGACCGAGACCACGCCGCTGCTGTCGATGCAGGACGCGCGCGATACCCAGCCTACGCTTGGCTTCCAGCGCGTGTTGCAGCGCGCGGTGCTGCATGTACAATCCTCCGGCAAGAAAGAGGTGACCGGCGCCAATGTGCTGGTGGCGGTGTTCGGCGAGCAGGATTCGCAGGCGGTGTATTTCCTGAAGAAGCAGAATATCAACCGCCTCGACGTGGTCAACTACATCTCGCATGGCATCTCCAAGGTGCACGGCGATGACGACGCGCAGGCCCAGTCCCCCGCAGCGGATGAGGAGTCCGGCGCCGAGGCGCCCGCCCGCAGCGCGCTGGAAAACTTCGCAACCAATCTCAACCAGCTGGCGCGGCAGGGCAAGATCGACCCGCTCATCGGACGTAAAAACGAGGTCGAGCGCACGATTCAGATACTGTGCCGCAGGCGCAAGAACAATCCGCTCTATGTGGGCGAGGCCGGTGTGGGCAAGACCGCCATCGCCGAGGGCTTGGCCAAGATGATCGTCGACGGCGAGGTGCCGCAGGTGCTGGAGGGGAGCACCATCTACGCGCTCGACATGGGCGCGCTGCTCGCGGGCACCAAATATCGCGGCGACTTCGAGAAGCGCCTCAAGGCGGTGCTGAACCAGTTGCACAAGGAGCCCGGCGCGATCCTGTTCATCGACGAAATCCACACCATCATCGGCGCGGGTGCGGCCTCCGGCGGCGTGATGGATGCCTCCAATCTGCTCAAGCCGATGCTGGCGTCGGGCGATCTGCGCTGCATCGGCTCCACCACCTATCAGGAATACCGCGGCATCTTCGAGAAAGATCGTGCGCTGGCGCGCCGGTTCCAGAAGATCGAGGTGAATGAACCGAGCGTGGATGAAACCGTATCCATCCTCGAGGGGCTGAAGTCGCGTTTCGAGGCGCACCACAAGGTGAAGTATTCGCACAAGGCGCTGCGCACCGCCGCAGAACTCGCCGAGCGCTATATCAACGACCGCCATCTGCCGGACAAGGCCATCGACGTCATCGACGAGGCCGGCGCGAGCCAGGCCATCCTCGCGGCCTCCAAGCGCAAGAAGGTGATCGGCGTGGTGGAGATCGAAAACGTGGTGGCGAAGATGGCGCGCATCCCGCCGAAGACCGTGTCCACCTCCGACAAGGACATGTTGCGCCATCTGGAAAAAAACCTGAAGCTCATGGTATTCGGCCAGAACGAGGCGATTGAAAGTCTTGCCGCCGCAATCAAGATGGCGCGCTCGGGTCTCGGCCACGCACAGAAACCGATCGGCTCATTCCTGTTTTCCGGCCCTACCGGCGTCGGCAAGACCGAGGTCACGCGTCAGCTCGCCAAGGTGATGGGGGTGGAGCTAGTTCGCTTTGATATGTCGGAGTACATGGAACGGCACACAGTGTCGCGCCTGATCGGCGCGCCGCCGGGTTATGTTGGTTTCGATCAGGGCGGCCTGCTCACCGAGGCGGTCAGCAAAAATCCGCACGCCGTGCTGCTGCTCGACGAAATCGAAAAGGCGCACCCCGATGTGTTCAACCTGCTGCTGCAGGTAATGGATCACGGCACGCTCACCGACAACAACGGGCGCAAGGCCGACTTCCGCAACGTGGTGATCGTGATGACCACCAACGCGGGGGCGGATCAGGTCAGTCGTCCTTCCATCGGCTTCACCGTGCAGGATCACAGCGGCGACAGCACGGAGGTGATCAAGCGCACCTTCAGCCCGGAGTTCCGCAATCGTCTCGACGCCATCATCCAGTTCAAGTCGCTCGACACGGGCACGATTGCCAACGTGGTGGACAAATTCATCCTCGAACTCGAGGCGCAACTAGAAGACAAGCACGTCACCATCGATGTGGACGACGCAGCGCGCGCCTGGCTTGCCGTACACGGCTTCGACCGCGTGATGGGCGCGCGCCCGATGGCGCGCCTGATTCAGGAAAAGATCAAACGCCCGCTCGCCGAGGAGCTACTATTCGGCAAACTTGTCGGTGGTGGCCACGTGAAGATTGGCGAGAAAAACGGTGAGCTTGTGTTTAGAATTGATGAGCCAGAAAGACTCGCTCACGCCGAGGAAGTGGGCTAGTCATGTAGGTTGGGTTAGCGGCTGTATCGCGTAACCCAACAAACCAAACTTCAGATCTGCAATGGCTTTTGTTGGGTTACGGCGCAAAAACCGCGCCTAACCCAACCTACACGTCGGGGATCCGGTTCTGCTCAGCGTGCGCGGAAGCTGATGCGGCCCTTGGTGAGGTCGTAAGGCGTAAGTTGTACCGTCACGCGGTCGCCGGTGAGGATGCGGATGTAGTGTTTGCGCATCTTGCCGGAGATGTGTGCGGTCACCACATGACCGTTGTCCAGCTTTACGCGGAACATGGTATTGGGCAGCGTCTCCGCTACCGTGCCTTCCATTTCAATGTGTTCTTCTTTTGCCATGCGCCCTTCGTTCTTTTCCCGTGATTGATTCTGCAAACAATTTCAAAAGCGCGCTTAGTATACTATACATGGCGCCATAAATCGTAGCGAGCGGCTTTCAGGCGGGGGCGGTGGAGCGCAGGAACCGGAGTGTACATACAAGTACATGAGGATTCCGAGCACCGCACGCACCCGCATCAAAGGCGCGCAGTAGATTTATGGTGCTATGTATACAAAAGCTGCACGTCTATGGCTCATCTCCCGCGAGACGCAGCCAGCGGTTGTGGCGGTATATCTCGAGCGGACGATACTGCCCCTTGTAGCTCATCTTGCGGCACTCTTTAATCCAGTAGCCGAGGTAGGCCCACGGCAACCCGAGCCGCTGCGCCTCGCGGATTTGCCACAACACGGCATACACCCCCAGGCTGCGTGCGGCCTCCGCCGGATCGAAAAATGTGTAGACAGAGGAGAGTCCCTGCGCCAGATGATCGACTACAGCAACGGCAAGCAAACGCTGTTCATGGCGCTGTGAGTGGCGAAATTCATACAGCCGCGTGTCAATGCCGGGGGCGGCGAAGAATTCCCGGTATTGCTCCGGTGTCATCTCATCTACACGATTCTCGCTGTGACGGTGGGCGAGATAACGCCGATAGAGCTGAAAATGCTCCTCGTCATAAACAGCGCCGACACAGCGCACGTCGAGGTCGTGATTGCGCTGCCATACGCGCTGGTGGCGGCGGCGCGGTTGAAATTCACTCACTGGCACGCGCACCGGAATACAGGCGTCGCAGCTTGTGCAGTGCGGGCGATACAGGTGCGCGCCGCTGCGCCGGAAGCCCTGGTCGATCAGGGCGCCGTAGAGTTGTGGGGTGACGGTGAGCGCGGGATCGGCGAACAGCGTGTTCGCGCTGCGCCCGGCGAGATAGGCGCAGGCGTGTGGCGGTGTCAGGTAGAAATTGATGTCACTCACGGCACCAGGCACTCGCCGCCGGCGGGGTATCACGCCAGTGTTGCAGCAAACGGATGAATTCCCGGCGCGGCAGGTCTTCCGCACCCAGGCTTGCCAGATGCGCCGTGTGCATCTGGCAGTCGATCAAGGCGTAATTCCATTCACGCAGGCATGCCACCAGACAGGCCAGCGCGACCTTGGAGGTGTTGCTGCGCCCGCTGAACATGGACTCGGCAAAAAACACGCAGCCCAGCGCTACACCGTACAGCCCTCCGACCAGCTCATTACCATGCCAGACTTCCACAGAGTGCGCGTGGCCGAGATGATGCAACGCACTGTAAGCGGTCACCATGTCCGGCGTAATCCACGTGCCTGCATCTTCCTTGCGCGGCGCGGCGCAGGCCAGCATCACCTCGGAAAAACAAGTATCTAACGTCACGCGATATTTATTTTGCCGCAACAGCTTGCGCAGGCTGCGCGATATTTTGAAGCGCTCCGGCAACAGCACCATGCGCGGATCGGGTGACCACCACAGCACAGGCTGACCGGCGCTGTACCAGGGAAAAATGCCGTTACGATAGCCTTCGATCAGGCGTTCCGGCGCAAGATCGCCGCCGACTGCGAGCAGACCATCAGGCTCGCGTAGCGCCAGCTCAACGTCGGGGAAGCCGGTGTTGTGTGCCTTTATCCAGTAAGGATGGCTCATCACTGTCAGACCGATTTGAATGGCGAGTGTTCGCGTAACTCGTTTATGTAAGACTCCACGCCGACACTTTCTCGCGCGAGAAAATCCTGCACCGCGCGGCTGAATGCCGGGTGCGCGAGCCAGTGCGCCGACCAAGTGGGCGTAGGCAGAAATCCGCGCGCGATTTTATGCTCTCCCTGCGCGCCGGCCTCGAAGCGGGCCAGCCCGTGTTCGATGCAGTAATCCATGGGCGCGTAATAACAGCACTCGAAGTGCAGGCTGTGAAAATCTTCGGCGCAGCCCCAGTGACGTCCGTACAGCGTATCCGTGCCGCGCAGATTGAATGCCCCCGCTACGTAACGCCCTTGATGCCGCGCCAGCACCAGCACGACATTGTCCGCCAGCGTGCGGCCGATCTCCTTGAAGAATTCCAGCGTCAGCGATGCGATGCCGCTCTTTTTTAAAAAAGTGGAGCAATAAAATTCGTGAAAGATTTCCCACTGGGCTTCAGTGATTTGATGGCCGTTCAGAATCTCCAGTTCTATGCCCGCCTCGCGCACGCGGCGGCGCTCCTGTTTGATTTTTTTGCGCTTATCCGACGTGAGGGCGGAAAGAAAATCGGAAAAATCGCGGTAGCCTGAATTGCTCCAGTGAAACTGGCAGCCGGTGCGGCGCATGAAACCATGCCGCTCCAGCCGCGCGGTGTCCTGTGCGGTGGTGAACAGCCAGTGTAATGAGGAAACCTGCAAGCGCCGCGCATGCTCAAGCGCGCCTTCAATCAGGCTGTCAGCCACGCGCTCCTGCCCGGGGCCATCCGCCAGCAAAAGCCGCGCGCCGCTGGCGGGTGTGTACGGCACTGCGACGACCAGCTTGGGGTAATACAACAAGCCGCTGCGTGCGTAGGCCTCCGCCCACGCCCAGTCGAACACAAATTCGCCGTAGGAATTGTCTTTGAGATACATCGGCGCGGCGCCCACGAGTCGGCCGTGATCATGCGCGACGAGATGCTGTGGAATCCAGCCGACGCGCTGTCCGACGCAGGCATGCCGTTCGAGCGCCACCAGAAACTCATGTCGCAAAAAGGGATTGTCATCGCCCGCCAGTGCGTTCCATTCCGCAGCGGGGATTTCTTCCAAATGCTCAATGACGAAGACGTTCATACCGTCATTGTAGTACGGCTGGAGTGTTATCAATCAATGTGCCGTAAGCAGCCACTCCGGGCTTTGCACAGGCCACACGCCGCGCTCGATCACTTTGCTGTTTTCGAAGATGAGGAAGCTCTCCGTGCCATAGTGCGGCAGCGGACGCAGCAGCGCCTCCAGCGCGTGCGTATCGGCGGCGGAGATGAGGGCGATGACCTTGCCGTTGTTTTGCTGCACCGTCCACACCTGTGCAGTGCCTTTTCCATGCAGGCGCTCTGGTCGCATGGGAATTTTTTCGTCAGACAGAAAGCGGTCGATCTCGTCATGCATACCTATGACGAGCCAGGGAGCGGCAGCATTCAGTGCGGAAGAAAACTGCGGCGGGTGATCCAGCAGTTTTTCCGCAATTACCACCGCAGCCTTACGGAAGCTGCTCTCCGCTGTGAGAATCAAGGTCTGCGTCGCGGGGTCGTTGATGATCTGGCGCAGAATCGGAGGCAGTTCTACGGCAGCCAGCGTGCGGAACAGTCTCAAGTCCGGATCCAGTGCGAGTGATTGCGGTGCTGCATTCACATCGAGCGTGTAATGTGTTTTAGTCTGCGTAAAGTCGACGAGGTGTTCCTGGTCTCCCTGCGCGGTCTTGATTACCACCGGCACGCGCAGAGGGTAGGCGGGAGAGGGCTGCGTAAGCGTAAACGAGACCTGATATTTTCCATCCCGCACTGTTGATTGAATATTCTCCACGCCGAGTGTCGGAGCGCCGCGGCGGCTGAGCCATGGCTGGAAAAAGTCATTGAGGTTTTTGCTGGAGCTTTTCTCAAATACATGTTGCAAATCGGCCCAGCTCGCGGTTTTGAACTGTTGTTCTTTCCAGAAGGCCTTCAATCCGGCATCGAATGCCGCCGTGCCGATCTTGTCGCGCAGCATCAGAAACAAAAACGCCGCCTTGTGGTAGCCGATGGTTTGCGAGGCGCTGTGGTGGCGCGAAGTAAAGTCACGCAGCGGGATGTCCTGGCCTTCCGGAATCGCGGCGAAGTCGCGCAGCCAGGACAGGCGCATGGCGCGCGCGGCATCAGTACCTGTTCGCTCTTTGTAGGTGTAATCGGCCATGAAGGTGGTGAGGCCCTCCGACCAGTTGCCGCGCTGCCAGTCGACGTACACGCCGTTGCCCCACCAGTTGTGCAAT
>CAWUTX010000039.1:0-17625 GCA_963925015.1 uncultured Gammaproteobacteria bacterium | reverse complement strand
GAGTGCGGCGAAATACTCGCGCAGCGCCGCGCGATCAAGATTGAGCAAATTGGTTTTAGTCGAGTTTTCCAAGGGCTTTATCGCGTGCGGGCGCAAATCTCGTTGGGCTTGAAGAAAAACTCGATCTCGATGTTGGCGTTTTCGAGTGAATCGGAACCATGCACTGCATTTTCATCCACCGTGCTCGCAAAGTCGGCGCGGATCGTTCCGGGTGCAGCCTTCCTGGGGTCGGTGGCGCCCATCAGGTCACGATGCTTGAGCACGGCATTCTCACCTTCCAGCACCTGCATCATCACCGGCCCGGAAATCATGAAACTCACCAAGTCATTGAAGAACGGACGCGCCTGGTGCACGGCGTAAAACCCTTCCGCCTGCGCGCGCGTCAGATGCTGCATTTTGGCGGCGATAATGCGCAGGCCGTTATTTTCAAAGCGGTGATAAATCGCGCCCATATGGTTTTTGGCCACGGCATCGGGCTTGATAATTGAAAAGGTACGTTCTACCGCCATGTAAAACTCCTTGAGAGAAGAAATTCGATCATCCGCCCATTTTAACGTGGATGAGGCTGCCGGACAAATCTGCGGCCAGATGCGAGGGACTTATACCGCAACCACTTCCAGCTCGGGCTCCACCGTGTGCAGCAGATTCTCGATCGCGTTCAGGGTCACCATGGTGGAGCTGGGGCAGGTGCCACACGCACCGTGATAGCGAATGGTAAGACGATTGCCTTCGAGACCTAACACCTCAATGCCGCCGCCATCGGCCAGCAGTGCGGGGCGCACCTTGTCGTCCAGCAGCAAGTTGATCTGGGCCAGACGCAGCGTGTCTTCCACGCTCAGGCCGGCCTGCGGCGCCGTGGTGGGTACGCCGGGGGCCAGCGCCTGTGTTTCGCTGGCGCTGGCCTCGCGGATGGGTATGGCGAGCTGTTTCAGCAATTCGTCCCAGTGGGCGATGCCGTCTTGCGTCACGGTCAGCCAGCGGTCGACATAGAATATGTTTGTCACATGCGGGATGTTGAACAGCGCCGTGGCGAGCGGATCGCCTGCTGCCTGTTGTACGCCTTCATACGAGCGCACCACGCCTTGCGTGAGCGGCTCGCGCAACACGAATTTCATCGCGTTGGGGTTGGGTGTTTTCTCGATGTCGGCAATCTTGGGCATAATGCGTGACGGCTTAAAAATCGCCGCTCTCTGTGGTTGCACTGGCAGTCTCATGAAACGCGGCATGCAGCGTATGCCAGGGCAACACCGCGCACTTCACGCGCGTCGGCAGTTCTCGCACGCCGGCAAATACGTTGAGCCTTCCGAGATGATGTGGCTGTGTCAGCGTATCGAGCTTGCCGGTCGCCATGTCACGAAACTCCTGAATCAGGGTCTCCGCATCTGCCACGGTCTTGCCCTTGACGTTGGCGGTCATCATCGAGGCCGAGGCCTTGCAGATGGCACAGGTCTCGCCCTGGAATGCGATCTCGCGTATCAGATCGTCATCCAGACGCAACGACAGGCTGATGTGATCGCCGCACAACGGGTTGTGTCCTTCCGCGCGACGATTGGCGTCTGCCAGCACGCCGTAATTGCGCGGCTTCTTGTTGTGATCCATGATCACTTCCTGATACAGCTGTCTGCCGTCACTCACGCGAACACCTTTTGCACTTTATGTATGCCCACAATCAACGCATCCACCTCGGTGTAGGTATTGTAAAACGCGAACGACGCGCGCGCCGTGGCGGGCACACCGAAGCGTTGCATCACCGGCTGCGCGCAGTGATGCCCGGCGCGGATGGCGATGCCCTCCAGATCCAATAGCGTACCCACATCGTGCGGATGGATACCGTCCAGAGTGAACGACAGCACCGCCGCCTTTTCCTGCGCCGTACCGATGAGCCGCACGCCTTTCACCTGGCGCAGTTGCGTGGTGGCGTAATTCAATAGTGTTTTTTCATGCTGCGCGATCCGCTCCATACCGATATTGCTTAAATAATCTATCGCTGCGCCCAAGGTGATGGCCGCCGCAATGGGCGGCGTACCGGCCTCGAATTTATACGGGATGGCGTTGTAGGTGGTTTTTTCAAACGTCACACTCAGAATCATGTCGCCGCCGCCCTGATAAGGCTGCATCTTCTCCAGCCACTCTGCCTTGCCATACAGCACGCCGATGCCGGTGGGGCCGCACATCTTGTGACCCGAAAAGGCATAAAAATCGCAGTCCAGTTCCTGCACGTCGACGGCCATATGCGGCGCAGCCTGCGCGCCATCAATCAACACTGGCGAGCCATGTTGATGTGCGGTACGAATCATCTCGCGCACCGGATTCACCGTGCCGAGCGCATTGGAGACATGCGCCAGCGCAACAAATTTGGTGTGCGTGTTGAATAATTTTTCGTATTCGTCCAGCAGTAACTCGCCGGCGTCATTCATGGGAATAATACGCAGCCGCGCGCCCTTTTCCTCGCACAACATCTGCCACGGCACGATGTTGGAGTGATGTTCTATCGCAGACAAGATGATTTCATCACCCTGCTGGATAAACGCGCGCCCAAAGCCGTGCATCACGAGGTTGATGCCGTCGGTGGTGCCGCGCGTGAAAATAATTTCACGCGATTCACGGGCATGAATGAAGCGCGCCACCTTGTCGCGTGCGCCCTCGTATTCTCGCGTAGCAATTTCACTCAAGGCATGCACCGCGCGATGCACATTGGCGTGCTCGTTTTGCTGATAATGTACCCAGCGCTCGATCACCGCCTGCGGCATCTGACTGCTGGCCGCGTTATCGAGGTATACGAGCGGCAAGTCGTGCACCCTGCGCTGGAGGATGGGAAAGTCCGCGCGGATATTATCTACATCCAGAGCGGCTGCGGTTTGCTTGGGCAGAAGAGCGGAAGTCATCATGCTGCCTCAGGTCGCTCCCGGCATCCTGCCTCCCGCGACACTAGCACATCCGTGTGCGTCGCCGGTGCATGCGCGTGGACACGGTCGAGTATCGCCGCGCGCAAACGCGTCTTGAGCGAGACCAGCGGAATTTTTTCGACAATCTCAGCGGCAAACGCATAGGTCAGCAGGTTGCGCGCTGCGGGCTCAGAGAGGCCACGGCACTTCAGATAAAATAGTTGTTCCTCATCAAGCTGGCCGACGGTTGCGCCGTGTGCGCATTTCACGTCATCCGCCAGAATTAGCAGCTCAGGCTTGGCGTTGACGCGCGCACGCGCCGACAGCAGCAAATTGCGACTCTGCTGCCTGGCGTCGCTCAACTGCGCGTCCCTGCGCACGACAACCTTGCCGTTGAACACCGCGTGCGCGTTCTCATCCACGATACATTTGTTAAGCTGTCGGCTTTTGCCATGCGGCGTTGCATGGTCTATTACGCTGTGTGTGTCGGCAAGCTGGCGTGCAGCAATCAGCGTCAGTCCGTCGAGCACACACTCGGCTCCGGGGTTCTTATGTACAACACCGAGGTTATGGCGCGACAGGCGCGCGCCCAGCGCGACGCTGATGGAGTGATAATGCGCATCGCGCGCCATCGAGACTGCACTGTTGGCAATATGAAACGCAGCGCGGCCCTCGTCTTGCACGCGCACATGCTGCACACGCGCAGCCTCTTTCAGCACCACCTCGCATACCGTGTTGGTAAGCGTGACGCCCTCGCCCAGACTCACGTATTCCTCGATGAGCGTGCAGGCGCTGCCGCGCTCACCGATAATCAAGCACCGTGGAGAGCTGAGCAGTGGCGTCTTTTGCGCAGTGGAAATGAACAGCAGGTGCAGTGGCCGCTCGCAGACCACATCCTGCGCAACGAGCACCAGTGCAGCGTCGGGAAACAGGCTGGTATTGAGCGCAATGAATACTTCGCGGTTCACATCCGCATACCGCGCAAAATGTGTAGACACTGCTAAATCGTGAGTCGCAGCTTGGCCCTTTAAATGCATCAGGGTTACGCCTGGCGGAACGTCATGCGTATCAGAGAGTTCCGGCGCGTAGTGGCCATTCACAAATACCAGCCGCGTGGCAGCGGCCTCAGGAAAAATCAGGCGCTCAAAATCGGCAAACGGTGGTTGCAGCTTCTGCGGCGAGGCGGGCTCGAAATTGAACTCGCGCAGCGCGCTCAAATCGGTGAAGCGCCACTCCTCATCACGCTTGCCCGGCAAGTGCAGCACGGCGACGTGTGCGGCGGCCTGCGTGCGCAACGCTTTAAGCCAGCCAGATTCCTGCTCGGCGACATCCGGCCGGCGCCGAACCATAGCGTCCAGAAAGTCGTCGCGTTCAAGCTGCTGCACTGCGCTCATGCAAGCTGTCTCGCCGCCTGCTCCTCGCGCACCCAGTCATAGCCACGCTCCTCCAGCTCCAGCGCGAGCTCCTTGCCGCCGGTCTTGACGATACGGCCGTCTTCCATCACGTGCACAAAGTGGGGCGTAATATAGTTGAGCAAGCGCTGGTAGTGCGTCACCAGTATCACCGCGTTATTGGCGTTAAGCAGTTTGTTCACGCCGCCGGCCACGATACGCAGCGCGTCGATATCGAGGCCGGAATCGGTCTCGTCGAGCACGGCCAGCGTCGGCTCCAGCAGCGCCATTTGCAGAATCTCGTTGCGCTTTTTCTCGCCACCGGAAAATCCCTCGTTCACGCTGCGCTCCAGAAAGCTCGCCTCCATTTCCACCAGCTTCAGCTTTTCGCGCACCAGGTCGTCAAACTCCAGCGGATCAAGCTCGTCGCCGCCACGCTGCTTTTGCACTGTGTTATAGGCGAGGCGCAAAAAGGAGGCATTGGACACGCCGGGAATCTCCACCGGGTATTGAAACGCCAGAAACACACCCGCGCGTGAGCGCTCCTCGGCGGCAAGCGCCAGCAAATTTTCGCCTTTGTATAGAATTTCACCGCCGGTCACGGTGTAGGCCGGATGACCCGCGAGCAGCTTGGAAAAGGTGCTCTTGCCGGAGCCGTTCGGCCCCATGATGGCATGCACCTCCCCCGCGCGCACAGTGAGATCGAAGCCTTTCAGTATTTCCACGCCCGCGACAGCGGCATGCAGATTGCGCACTTCCAACAATATTTTGCTCATGACTAACCCACGCTGCCTTCAAGCTTGAGGCCGAGCAGCTGGGTTGCCTCGACCGCGAATTCCATGGGCAATTGCATAAAGACGTCCTTGCAGAAACCGTTAATAATCATCGAAACCGCCTCTTCCGAGCCGATGCCTCGGCTGGAAAAATAAAACATCTGATCCTCACCGATCTTGGAAGTGGTAGCCTCGTGTTCTACCTTGGCGCTGGGGTTGCGCACTTCAATATAAGGAAACGTATTGGCCTCGCAGCGTGAGCCGATCAGTAACGAATCGCACTGCGAATGATTGCGCGCGCCAGCCGCCGTGGGGGTCATGCGCACCAGCCCACGGTAGCTGTTGCTGGACTCGCCCGCCGAGATACCTTTGCTCACGATGCGGCTCTTCGTATTCTTGCCGATGTGGATCATCTTGGTGCCGGTATCGGCCTGCTGCTTGTGGTTGGTGAGCGCGACTGAGTAAAATTCGCCGATCGAGTTGTCGCCGAGCAAAACGCAGCTTGGATATTTCCAGGTGATCGCCGAGCCGGTCTCCACCTGGGTCCAGGAAATCTTGGAATTCACACCACGGCACATGCCGCGCTTGGTAACAAAATTGTAGATGCCGCCCACACCATTTTCGTCACCCGCGTACCAATTCTGCACCGTCGAATATTTGATCTCCGCATTATCGAGCGCCACCAACTCGACTACGGCGGCGTGCAGTTGATTGGTGTCAAAGCGCGGTGCGGTGCAGCCCTCCAGATAACTCACGTGGCTGCCCTCTTCGGCAATAATCAGCGTGCGCTCAAACTGGCCGGACGCCTGGTTGTTAATGCGAAAATAGGTAGACAATTCCATCGGGCAGCGCGTGTTTTTCGGGATGTAGCAGAACGAGCCGTCGGTGAACACCGCCGAATTGAGCGCGGCGTAGTAGTTATCGCCCTGCGGCACCACGCTGCCGAGATATTTTTTCACCAGCTCCGGGTGCTCCTGCACCGCTTCGGAAAACGAACAGAAAATGACGCCAACTTCAGCGAGCTTTTTCTTGTACGTCGTGGCCACGGATACTGAATCGAAAATCACATCCACTGCCACGTTCGCCAGCGTCTTGCGCTCGTGCATCGGCACACCGAGCTTCTCAAACGTGCGCAGCAACTCCGGATCGACTTCGTCCATGCTCGCCAGCTTTTTTTTCGGCTTGGGTGCGGAGTAATAGACGATGTCTTGAAAATCTATTTTTGGGTGGTGCACACTCGCCCACTCTGGCTCCTGCAATGTCAGCCAGTGGTGGTAGGCCTTGAGGCGGAACTCGAGCAGCCACTCCGGCTCATTTTTCTTGCCGGAAATAAGACGGACGGTGTCCTCGCTCAGGCCCTTGGGCACACTGTCAGACTCGATGGGCGTGACGAAGCCCGCCGTGTAGGGCCGGTTAATCAGGCTGTCCAGTGTTGCACTCATGTCACGCCAAGCCCTTACATTTACTGAAGTTATTAACTGATTAATTTAGTAGGTTATTAGTGTAATAAACCCTACAGTTCAGGTCAAGATTTATTGAAGCAGCATGGAAAATCGGACTACTCAATGTTGAAGCTTTCACCACAGCCACACTGACTCTTCACCTTTGGATTGGTGAACTGGAAGCCTTCCTTGAACATGTCCTTTTTGAAGTCGAGCATCGAACCGTCAAGATAGGGAAGGCTTTTCTCGTCCACCAGCAGCTTGGCGCCGTGCGCTTCAAACAGGTGATCATCCGCGTTTACTTCAGCGGCATAATCGTAGGTATACGCGAAACCCGCGCAGCCGACATGCTTCACGCCCACGCGCAGGGCCATGCCGCTGCCGTGCTTGGCCAGCGCCTGTTGAATCTGCCGGGCGGCACTCTCGGTCAATGTGATGGCCATCAGTTCACTTTTACCTTGTCAACACAGGAGATACCATTTATGGCGACACGCCATAAATGATATCTCCTGTGTATTACCGTGTTTACCCCTACCCCCACCCTGTCCCGCCCCCTCAACAGGGGGCGGGGACGGAGCGGGAAGTGTAGTTTTACTTACTGACTTATGAGTAATACCCATAAAATTTATACCGCGAGCGCGCTGCGCCAAGAGCGGCTGTTCTGCACCAGCACGGTCAAGGCCTGACAGAACGCGTCCACATCGGCCATTGTGTTACCCGCACCCAGACTCACGCGCAGCACGTTGTGCAGATGCTCGCGTGCAATACCCATCGCAGTGAGTACATGACTCGGCGCGATCTCGCCGCTCGAACACGCCGAGCCGCTGGAGAGTGTGAAGCCGGTCTGATCCAGCTTTTCCAGAAGCGTCTCACCCGCAAACTGCGGCACGCTAAACTGCACGGTATTCGGCAAGCATTCGGCGTGCTGCGCGAAGGGCGTGATGCCTAAGGCGCGCAGGCCCGATTCCAATTGATCGCGCAATGCGCGCCACTGTGTCATGCGTGCGCTCAACTCACAGCGCGCCAACTCTGCGGCGGCTCCAAAACCGACGATAGCGGCGACATTTTCCGTGCCCGCGCGTAAACCTTTTTCCTGTGCGCCGCCCTGCAACAAGGGCTTGAGCAGCGACGCCCGTTCTGCCACCAGCGCGCCCACACCCTTGGGGCCGCAAAGTTTGTGCGCGCTGAGTGTCAGCAGTTGTGCGCCGCTCGCCGCGAAATCCACCGGCACCTTGCCTGCGGCCTGTGTTGCATCGGTATGAAACAATGCGCCGTGTTTGCGCACACGTTTTGCGATGGCGCGGATATCCTGCAACACACCGGTTTCATTGTTCGCCCACATCACCGACACCAGGCGCGTATCCGCGTGCACATACGGTTCGATGTCCGGCGCCACCCGGCACTGCGCATCCACCGCAATCACGTCTACTTGCCAGCCGCGCTTTTCCAGTAACTGCGCAGCACCGCGCACGGAGGCATGCTCTACGGCGCTCACAGCCAAGCGCGCGGGCGTTTCGTCTTGCAACGCGCCCAACATCGCCAGATGATTCGCCTCGGTGCCGCCGCTGGTGAAAACAATCTGCTCAGGCCGCGCGTTGACCAGCGCCGCCACCTGCTCACGCGCGCCCTCAATCGCCCGGCGTGCTAGGCGTCCGTGCTGATGGGTGCTGGACGGATTGCCGTACTGCTGCCTGAGAAACGGCAGCATGGCCTCCAGCACACGCGCGTCCAGCGGCGTGGTGGCGTTGTGATCCAGATAAATCACGCGCGCGAATTTTGCGCAATGCGCCGCTCGCTGCGTACGGCGACGGGAAACTCCGATACACCTTCCTGGCGCGCCGCAACCTCAAGCACACTCCGCTGCGCGACCAGTTGCGCAAGGGTGATGCCGTTCAGAAACTGGTATATCTTGCCGCTCAAATCCTGCCACAGATCGTGCGTGAGGCAGCGTTCGTTGCCCTGACAGTTTTTCTTGCCGCCGCAGCGCGTTGCGTCCACCTTTTCATCCACCGCACTGATCACGTCCGCGATGGAAATCGCATCTGCCGCCGGGCCCAAACGATAACCGCCGCCGGGCCCGCGCGCGCTGATTACCAGTCCCCGCTTGCGCAGCTTGGCGAACAACTGCTCCAGATAGGAGAGCGAGATGCCCTGACGCCCGGCGATGTCGGTTAGCGCGACCGATCCGTCTGCGTGGTGCAGGGCGAGATCAAGCATGGCGGTGACCGCGTAACGACCTTTAGTGGTGAGTTTCATGCTGCCTAGTCTACATGACCTAGTAAAATAGTCAACTATTAGGCTTCTGCGAGCTGTCGTCCACGGCATAGGTTTCAAGCTGTGGCAGCTTGATGTCTTCCACCTGCCCGCCCAGATTTTTGATGGCCGTGCTCATCGCCTCCATCTTGGCATCCATCAAGTGCACATGATCGAGCAACGCATCGATGGCGTTCACCACCGGATCGGGCATGTCTTGCGTGGTGCCATAGGCGTCGAAACCGATCTTCTCGGCGAAGTCCTTGCGCCGCTGCAGCCCAGATTCACTCTGCTTTTTCACCACCCGTCCGGGAATGCCCACCACCGTCGCACCGGGTGAAATATCTTTCACCACCACCGCGTTGGAGCCGACGCGCGCGCCCTCACCCAACGTGATCGGGCCGAGCACCTTGGCGCCCGCGCCCACCACCACGTTATTCATCAGCGTGGGATGACGCTTGCCCTTTTGCCAACTCGTGCCGCCCAGGGTGACACCTTGATAGAGCGTGCAATCGTCGCCGATCTCGGCGGTCTCGCCGATCACCACGCCCTGGCCGTGATCTATGAAAAAACGCCGCCCGATGGTCGCGCCGGGGTGTATCTCAATGCCAGTGAGCCAGCGCACGACAATGGATAGCCAGCGCGCCAGCCATTTCAATCCCATAAGCCACAAGCGATGATTAACCCTATGCATCAACACGGCATGCAGCCCTGGATAGGTGGTCAGCACCTCAAAGGTGTTGCGCGCAGCAGGGTCGCGCTCGAAGATGCAGGCTATGTCTTCCCGAAGTCGTTGAAGCATGCCGTTTTTAATTCCCTACTAAATTAATCAACAATATATAGTTTATACCCATTGCGCGCGCTATTCTATTATAGAAAGCTTGCGCTGTAGCTCGGTGAGCATGCCGCGCAGGATGTTCATCTCGTTTTGATCGGGGCGTGCGCGATTGAACAAGCGGCGCAGGCGGCGCATGAGTTTTTTGGGGATGCGCGGATTGAGAAAACCGGTCTGCACCAGCATCTGCTCCAGATGAGCGTAAAACAACTCCATCTGCTCCGCGCCCACCGGACTATGATCTTCGGCGGCGCGCGGCGGCGCGCCGTGGGCGAGCAGAATTTCATACGCAAACACCTGCACCGCAGAGGCAATATTGAGTGAGGCGAAAGCCGGGTTCGCCGGAATGCGTGTGAGGAAGTGGCAACGATCCAGCTCTTGGTTCGACAAACCGGAGTGCTCGCGCCCGAACACCAGCGCCACCGGCGCGTGCGCCGCCTCTTGCACCAGACGCGACGCGCACTCGCGCGGGGTCAGCAGGGGCCACTCGATAGTGCGCGCACGCGCGCTCGATCCTATCACTAAAACACAACCGCTCAAGGCCTGCCCCAGCGAATCACACACGCTGGCGTTATCCAGGATATCTTCCGCACCCGCCGCACGCGCAACGGCCTCGGCGCTGGGGAATATTTTCGGCTGCACCAGCGTGAGCGCGCTCAGGCCCATGGCCTTCATGGCGCGCGCGCAGGCACCAATGTTGCCGGGGTGGCTGGTGTTCACCAGGACGATGCGGATGTTGGTCAGCATAGAGACAAGATACAAGAGAAAAGAGAAAAGGGGAACGGCACACGCACTTCACTTGCATCTGTAGCCTGTATTTTTCCCCTTTTCTCTTGTATCTTGTCACTTTTATCTGGTTCTCAAAAAATGCATCCTTTACTCAACATCGCGGTTCGCGCCGCACGCGCTGCCGGCAACACCATTGCACGCGCGGTGGATCGTCTGGACTCTTACGAGGTCTCGCATAAGAGCAAAAATGATTTCGTGAGCGAAGTGGACCTGCTCGCCGAGCAGGAGATCATCAAGGTTATCCGCAAGGCTTATCCCAGCCACGCCATCCTGGCTGAAGAGAGTGGCTCGCACCAGGGCGACGAGTACCAGTGGATCATCGACCCGCTCGACGGCACCACCAATTTTCTGCACGGCTTTCCGCAATTCGCGGTCTCCATCGCGCTCGCGCACAAGGGCAAGCTGGAACACGCGGTGATCTACGATCCGCTGCGTCAGGAGCTGTTCACCGCAAGCAACGGCGGCGGCGCGCGCTTGAACGAGCGACGTCTGCGCGTGACCAAGCTCAAAAGCCTGGACGGCGCATTGCTCGGCACCGGCTTTCCGTTCCGTGACATCGAGCATCTGGATACCTATCTCAAGATGTTCCGCGAACTCACGCTGCTCACCGCCGGCATCCGCCGCGCCGGCTCTGCCGCGCTCGATCTCGCCTACGTCGCGGCGGGGCGCATGGACGGTTTCTGGGAAATCGGCCTCGCGCCGTGGGATGTCGCCGCAGGCGCCCTGCTCATCCAGGAGGCGGGCGGCTTGGTGAGTGATTTCAGCGGCGGCGATGAGTTTCTCGCTAGCGGCAACATCGTGGCGGGCACGCCCAAGGTGCATGAGGCCTTGCTCAAGACCATCACCCCGTTTCTCACCGCGCAGATCAAAAAATAGTCCCGCCGGACGGTAAAATCTGTGGGATACTTTAGGCTGTAACGAGAGTGAGGTAAAGCTATGGACGACAACAAGAAAAAGGCCCTGAGCGCAGCTCTGAGCCAGATCGAAAAGCAGTACGGCAAGGGCGCGGTGATGCGTATGGGCGACGTCGGCGCAGTGCGCGACATCGAGGCCGTTTCCACCGGCTCACTCGGCCTCGACATCGCACTCGGTATCGGCGGCCTACCGCGCGGACGCGTGGTGGAAATCTACGGCCCGGAGTCGTCCGGCAAGACCACCCTCACCCTGCAAGTCATTGCCGAAGTACAGAAACTCGGCGGCACTGCGGCATTTGTCGATGCCGAGCACGCGCTCGATCCGCAATATGCGCAGAAGCTCGGCGTCAACGTGGATGATTTATTGGTCTCGCAGCCCGACACCGGCGAACAGGCGCTCGAAATCACCGACATGCTGGTGCGCTCCAGCGCAGTGGACATCGTGGTTATAGATTCGGTCGCCGCGCTCACGCCCAAGGCCGAGATCGAGGGCGAGATGGGCGATTCGCACATGGGCCTGCAGGCGCGTCTCATGTCGCAGGCGTTGCGCAAACTTACAGCCAACATCAAGCGCTCCAACACACTCGTCATCTTTATCAACCAGATCCGCATGAAGATCGGCGTCATGTTCGGCAGCCCCGAAACCACCACCGGCGGCAACGCGCTCAAGTTTTACGCCTCGGTGCGCCTCGACATCCGCCGCATCGGCGCGATCAAGAAAGGCGACGAGGTGGTCGGCAGCGAGACGCGCGTCAAGGTGGTAAAAAACAAGGTCGCGCCGCCCTTCAAGCAAGCGGAGTTTGAAATCTATTACGGTGAGGGCATCTCGCGCGAAGGCGAGCTCATTGAGATTGGCTCACAGATAGGCATTGTCGATAAATCAGGCACCTGGTACAGCTACGGCAGCAACCGTATCGGCCAGGGCAAGGACAACGCACGCACCTACCTCAAGGAACACCCGGACATCGCACGCGAGATCGAAGCCAAAATCCGCGCCCAGTTACTGGTAAAGACCGCACCCGTGTTGCAGGAAACCGCCGCGGTTGAAGACTGACCAGGAGACACCATAAAAAATACCCTGCTGCCAGGGTGTCTCCTGAGAAAACCCTAATTACTCTACCCCCACCCCCCGTTCCAGCCGGGGGCAGGCTCTGTGGCGCCGCCTCAATAGGGGGCGGAGACGTGTAGAAGAGGGTAGCTTGATTACCAGACTTATGAGTAATCCTTATCAGGCGGCCTTAGGCCTGCTCGCGCGGCGCGAGCACTCCGCACACGAGCTGCGCCGCAAACTGCTCGACAAAGGCCACCCCTCCGCTGAAGTAGACGCCGTCATAAGCGACCTCGTCCGTGATAAACTGCTGAGTGACGAGCGCTTTACCGAAATGTACCTGCACGCGCGCATCAGCAAAGGCTATGGCCCGCTGTATATCGAGGACGCGCTGCGTGAGCGCGGAGTAAGCAAAGCACTGATCGCGCAGTTTGTAGACAGCAATGACGTGGCCTGGCGCAAGCGCGCCACCGAAGTGCATCACAAACGCTTCGGACGCACACCGCCTGCCAACTTCGCTGAATGCGCGCGCCAATCACGCTTTCTCGCGGCACGCGGGTTCAGCGGCGCGCAGATCGGCGCGGTATTGAAAAATGACGATCAGGAATGACATTAGGGTACTTCTAAAAATAGTGGATTTTGTCTTTAGGCAAGGCGAAATCCTGCGAGAAAGCGGAGTGTACACGCCAGTACATGAGCATTCCGAGCGGGATTTCAACGCGGTATAAAGACAAAAGACGCATTTTTAGAGGTGCCCGTTACCACATGGACTGTAACGTGAAGAACAGCAGCACCGAATTACGCCAGAGCTTCCTCGACTATTTCCGCAAACTCGGCCACGAAGTCGTACCGAGCAGCGCGCTGGTGCCCGCGAACGACCCCACACTGTTGTTCACCAATGCCGGCATGGTGCAATTCAAGGAGGTGTTCCTCGGCCTCGACCAGCGCACGCACAAGCGCGCCGTGAGCAGCCAGCGCTGTCTGCGCGCAGGTGGCAAACACAACGATCTCGAACAGGTCGGCTACACCTCGCGCCACCACACCTTCTTCGAGATGCTCGGCAATTTCAGTTTCGGCGATTATTTCAAGCATGACGCCATCCGCTACGCATGGGAATTTCTCACCGGCGAGCTGAAGCTGGCACCGGAAAAGCTGTGGATCACCGTGTACGAGAAGGACGACGAGGCGGCGGACATCTGGCTCAAGGAAATAAAAATCGATCCGAAGCGCTTCTCACGCTGCGGTGAAAAAGACAATTTCTGGGCCATGGGCGACACCGGCCCGTGCGGGCCGTGCTCGGAAATATTCTACGACCACGGGGCACACATCGCGGGCGGCCCGCCGGGCAGCCCGGACGCCGACGGCGACCGCTACGTGGAAATCTGGAATCTGGTGTTCATGCAGTATGACCGTAGCACAGACGGCACGCTTAAGCCCCTGCCGCACCCTTCGGTCGATACCGGCATGGGGCTGGAACGTCTGGCCGCCGTGATGCAGGACGTACACAGCAATTATGAAATCGACCTGTTCCAGAATCTGATGCGCGCTGCGGCGAAACTCGCGGACATAAAGGACCTTAACAACAGTTCGCTGCGCGTCATCAGCGATCACATCCGCGCCTGTGCGTTTTTGGTGCTGGACGACGTTATTCCCTCCAACGAAGGCCGCGGCTACGTGCTGCGCCGCATCATCCGCCGCGCACTGCGCCACGGCAGCAAGCTGGGTTTGAAGGAGTCGTTCTTTCATAAACTGGTCGCACCGCTCGCCAGGGAAATGGGTGTGGCCTATCCCGATCTGCCCAAGGCGCGCGAGCGCATCGAGCGTGTGCTGCGGCAGGAAGAAGAGCGCTTCGCGGAAACGCTGGAGCAAGGCCTGCATATCCTGGAACAGGATATCGCGCAATTAAAGACAACGATCATTCCCGGCGCGACCGTGTTCCGTCTCTACGACACCTATGGTTTCCCGGTGGATCTTACCGCCGATATCGCACGCGAGCGAGGCCTCACCATCGACACGGCGGGCTTCGAGCAGGCCATGGACGAGCAGCGCAAGCGTGCGCGCGCAGCGAGCCAGTTTGAAGTCGATTATTCCGATAAAATCGAGGTCAGCGCCAACACCGAGTTCACCGGCTACGAGGCGCTGAATGGCGCCGGCCGTGTGCTCGCCATTTTCCGCGAGGGCGCCACGGTGTCGGAGCTGCGCGCGGGCGAGGCCGGCATGGTCATACTCGACCGTACGCCGTTTTACGCCGAGTCCGGCGGCCAGGTGGGCGACTGCGGCGTGCTGCGCAACAAGGACATGCTGTTCGATGTCACGGATACGCGCAAGCAGGGCGCGGCCCATGGTCATCTCGGCACGGTGAAGTCCGGGCGGGTATATGTCGGCGACACGGTGAGCGCGCATGTGCATGCCGAAACGCGTCAGGCCACCATGCTCAACCACTCCGCTACGCATCTGTTGCACGCCGCGCTGCGTCATGTGCTCGGCGAGCACGTCGCGCAAAAGGGTTCGCTGGTGGGGCCGGAACGGCTGCGCTTCGACTTCGCGCATTTCGAGCCGCTCACGCCCGCACAGATCGAGGAGATCGAGCGCCTGGTGAACGCGCACATCCGCGCCAACCACGAGGCCGAAACCCGCATCATGGGGCTGGACGAGGCGATGAAGAGCGGCGCGATGGCGCTGTTCGGCGAGAAGTACGGCGATCAGGTGCGCGTGCTCCACTTTGACAATTTTTCCACCGAGCTGTGCGGCGGCACCCATGTGCGCCGCAGCGGCGACATCGGACTGCTCAAGATCACGTCTGAAGGTGGCGTGGCTTCGGGCGTGCGCCGCATCGAGGCGGTCACCGGCGCGCGCGCAATGGCGTGGGTGAAAGAAACCGAGCAGCGCCTGTCCGAAATTGCTGACCTGCTCAAGGCCGGACGTGACACGGCGGAAGACAAGTTGCGCCAACTGCTCGACAAGGCGCGCAAGCTGGAAAAGGAACTCGAACAACTCAAGGGCAAGTTCGCCAGCGCACAAGGCAGCGATCTTGCGGCGCAGGCGCAACAGATCGACGGCATCAAGGTGCTGGCGGCACGGCTCGACGGCGCGGATGCGAAGTCGCTGCGCGACACCGTCGATCAACTCAAAAATAAGCTGGGCTCGGCAGCGATCGTATTAGCGACGGTAACGGATGGCAAGGTGAGCCTGGTCGCCGGAGTCACAGCGGATTTTCAGCAGCGTATCAAGGCCGGTGAGCTGGTTAATCTGGTCGCGAGTCAGGTCGGCGGCAAGGGCGGCGGGCGGGCGGACATGGCGCAGGCGGGCGGCACCAACCCGGCCGCGCTCGACGGCGCGCTCAAGTCCGTGGGCGACTGGGTGCGCGAGCGGCTCAATTAACTCAGTAGTCACAAAGTGGTGACTCCTGAGTAATACACTGTTTACTCTACCCCCACCCCCCGTTCAAGCCGGGGGCTGGCTCTGTCCCGCCCCCTAAACAAGGGGCGGGGACGTGTCGGAAAGTGTAGGCTTATTTACTGACTTATGAGTAAAAATACAACACAGCCCATGTCTTTACTCGTCCAAAAATACGGCGGCACCTCCGTCGGCAGTCCTGAACGCATCGCGCACGTCGCCGACAAGGTGATGCAGGCGCGCGCGCAGGGCCACGACGTGGTGGTAGTGGTGTCCGCCATGAGCGGCGAGACTGATCGCCTGCTCAAGCTCGCCAAGGAGATTGACCCGCGCCCGAGCGAGCGTGAACTAGACGTGCTGCTCTCCACCGGCGAACAGGTGACTATCGCGTTGCTCAGTATCGCGCTGGAAAAGCGCGGCTGCCCCGCCCGCTCCTACACCGGCGCGCAGGTGTGCATCCGCACCGACAGCGCGCATACCAAGGCGCGCATCATGGACATCGACGCCGCGCGCATCTTCGCCGACCTCAAGGCGGGCCGCGTGGTGGTGGTGGCGGGCTTCCAGGGCGTGGACGAACACGGCAACATCACCACCCTCGGGCGCGGCGGTTCGGACACCACCGCCGTCGCGCTCGCCGCAGCGCTCAAGGCGGACGAATGCCAGATCTACACTGACGTGGACGGCGTCTACACCACCGACCCGCGCATCGAACCCAAGGCGCGCCGTCTGGAGCGCATAACCTTCGAGGAAATGCTGGAGATGGCGAGCCTCGGCGCCAAGGTGCTGCAAATCCGTTCGGTGGAGTTCGCCGGAAAATATAACGTGCCGCTGCGCGTGCTGTCTTCCTTCACGGCAGGCGTCGGCACCTTGATTACCAGTGAGGAACCCAGCATGGAACAAGCCCTGATCTCCGGCGTCACCGCCAACCGCGATGAGGCCAAGCTCACCGTGACCGGCGTGCCCGACCAACCAGGCATCGCGCACCGCATTCTCGGCCCCATCGCCACAGCCAACATCGAAGTGGACATGATCGTGCAGAACGTAGGCGAGCACGGCCTCACCGACTTCACCTTCACCGTACACCGCAACGATTACGACAAGGCGCTCGACATCGTCAAGCAGACCGCCAAAGAGATGGGCGCGCGCGAAGTACAGGGCGACAACCACATCGTCAAGGTATCCATCGTCGGCGTCGGCATGCGCTCACACGCGGGTATCGCCAGCCAGATGTTCCAGACGCTCGCCGCCGAGGGCATCAACATCCGCATGATCTCCACCTCAGAGATCAAGATTTCGGTCGTGGTGGACGAGAAATATCTCGAACTCGCAGTACGCGCGCTGCACAACGCGTTCAAGCTCGACCAGATGGTCCAGCGCTAAAGACGCTGGTGGAATAGCCCTCATCCCGTTAGGATGGGCGGCGGAAGGCTTTACCAAGGGCGGGCTTTGGCGCAAGGAGTCGGGCGATGCTTATTTTGACGAGGCGTGTGGGGGAAACCCTGATCATCGGGGACAAGGTCACGGTGACGGTGCTTGGGGTCAAGGGAAACCAGGTGCGTATCGGCGTAAATGCGCCCAAGGATGTTCCCGTACACCGGCAGGAAATTTACGAGCGTATCCGCAACGAACCGGCACACGGGGAGGTCATTCTTCCCGAAGGCGGTCAGGAATAAGCATTTTATGCGCGCAGATAGGTATAATGCCAAGTCAACAAAGTAAGACCACACTTTCCGCCACGTCCCCGCCCTCTGTTTAGGGGGCGGGACAGAGCCAGCCCCCGGCTTGAACGGGGGGTGGGGGTAGAGCAAACAGGGTTTTTACTCAGGAGTCACGCCATTTTAAAGTAACATAGCCTTACTTTGTGACTCCTGAGTAAATAGTACAACATGGATATTTCCC
>CAWUTX010000038.1:0-2576 GCA_963925015.1 uncultured Gammaproteobacteria bacterium | reverse complement strand
CGGCGGCGCTGACCCTGCTGGGCGATATGCTGAAGGGGCTGGCGCCGGTGCTGGTGGCGAAATATCTAGGGCTGCCGCCGCCGGTGCTGGCGGGCGTGGCGCTGGCGCCCTTTCTCGGCCATCTGTATCCGGTGTTTTTCGGCTTTCGCGGCGGCAAGGGGGTGGCGACTTTTCTCGGCGTGCTGCTCGGGCTGTCGTGGTGGGTGGGCGGGGGCGTGGTGCTCACCTGGCTCGCGATGGCCGCGATAGCGCGCTTCTCGTCGCTCGCCGCGCTCACCGCCGCGTTCATGGCGCCGCTTTACCTGCACTGGGCCGGCGCGCCGGTGGAATTTCTGATCGTCACGGTCGTCATGACCACCTTTCTTCTCTGGCGCCATCACGGTAACATCCGTAAATTGCTGGACGGCACCGAATCGAGGATCAGCTTCTCATGATGAAAATGGATCTCCTGAAAATATTCAACCAGGTCACCGGCGTGGTGCTCGGTGTGATGCTGGCGTTCATTACGCTCGGCATCATCATCGGCGTGGGCATGCTGTTTCTCAACCTGGGTAATTTGATCGGCAGCAATGATCTGGCGCGGGAATATCAGCGCATTATCTCGGACGTGCTCACGCTGTTTATCCTGATCGAGCTTTCGCGTTCGCTGGTGGATTACTTCGCCACGCACCGTTTGCGCATGACGTTCATCGTCGATGCCGGGATCGTGTTTGTGTTGCGCGAGGTCATGATCAAGATTTTTGAACACAAGATTACGACGGATGAAATCTATGCCTTGAGCGCACTGCTGTTTGTGCTGGGCGCGTTGCGTATCGGTTCAGTGATGGTGTACCAGAGCGAGAAGAAGCTGATGGAGGCCATACCGAAACGCGAGGTCTGAGCCTTCGGTTCAACTCACGCCCTGCAGCAATCTGCGGGCACAAAGCCATGGGGTTTCCCTGTGGGACTTCAAAAGCGGAGCCGTGCCACTCTCCCCTTAGGTGGCCCGCGCGGGTTTATACCGCGCGGTGCGAAATTTAATTGGCAGCGCGCACCTTGAGAATCACTCCGCCTTCCTGCCGCGCCACAGTTTCCAGCTCGCCGCCCAGTTCGGCCAGATTGCGCGTCAGCTCACGGTCGATGCGATAGGGATCAAACACGAGATGGGTCACACCCGGCATCATTTTTAACAGCGCCGCGCCGTCCTGCGCGGGCGGCGGCAAGGGCAGCGCGTCGCGCCGGGTCACGATCATGGTACGCGCCGGCCACTGGCTAGCGGCACGAAACGGCTGCTTGCTGTCGGCGGCCTCCAGTGCCAGCGTCTGTAGCAACTGATCCTGCCCCTCCAGCACACCACTCTGCGCCTGTACGGCGTACTGCCGATCCAGGCTCATGAATAGCGTAGCGACCACCACCACGAGCACCAGCACACCACCACGCTGGCCCAGCAGGCCCGTGCCGCCTACCGTCTCGTGGAGTGAAATCAGTTTGGGCACGCCGAAGTAGAGCAGCACCGTGAGCGCAAGCAGCGCCCAGGACGCATCTGCGGCGACAGCGCCCGCCACCAGCCCCGCCGACAGCATGAGGCCTGTGGTGTCGGCCATCCACTGCTGGCGACTTGCGATCAGCACCCACAGCGTGAGCGCACCTGCGCCGAACCCGAGCCACTGCGCCGCATCGCCTCCCAGCGGGTCGTGCTGGCTTACCAGAGCGGCCAGCGCAGGCAGCGGATTGATCCACCACTCGATGCCGTGCCAGCCACGGCGCATGAGCATTATCAGCACCACCGCGACCGCAAGCCCGATAAATATCTGGCGCTGTTCGCGGCGGCTGACAGGATTTTTGTACCAGCGCCAGGCGAGCACCAGCGGATAGGCGAGCCCCGCCGGGTGCAGGCTCACGCTGATGGCCGCCAGCACCATCTGCGCGAAATATTTGCCGCCCAGCGGACGCGGATCGGCGCGGTAGGCGTCGTCCAGCCAAGCGCCGAGGGCGAAAATCGCCACCAGGTAGACACCGGCGCCGAGGCTGTCGGCCATGTGCAGCGTGAGCGGCGCGATCAACCACAGGCCGCTGGCGATCAGCGCCGCCTCACGGTTCGCCACGCGGTTCATCCAGCGGTACAGCAGCAGCGCCGTGCCGAAGGTGATGAGCAGCGTGAACACCTTGGCCGCGAGCACGCTGCCGGACCAGTAAATGGCCACCGGGATATACAGCACGGCGCGCAAGTCCGGCACGCCGAAGGTAAACACCGGGCTCGCCACGTTATCGACCAGTGTCCAGTTCAGCAGCAGCGCATGCGCGGCGCCCTCCGCCAGCCCGTAGCCGTCCTGGCGCAGCAGCAGCAGCGCGAGCCCACCCCATACCACGAGCGTGACCAGTGTCCAGACACGGGTCGGAATACGGGCAAAGAAGTCGCTGAACATGTTTCCTTCCGGCGGGTTGCGGTAAACTGGGGCAGTATATAGGAGACTCGCGGGCCTGCGCATCTGAACCGATGCGGCCTGTTTGCGGTCTTACTCAGGAGACACAAAGTACAAATACACTACGGGCCGGGTGTCTCCTGAGTAAAAACCTTGGTTTACTCTACCCCCGCC
>CAWUTX010000037.1:0-6997 GCA_963925015.1 uncultured Gammaproteobacteria bacterium | reverse complement strand
TCGCAATGACGAAGCTATTACTTGAGTAATTTCCAACTCCCTTACCCCAAACTTTTATCGACCCCAGTCCATAATAAAAAAGCTGAAAAAATTGGATCAGCGCTCACCCAGGGACTCGCTAATTGTCTTGGTGATCGGCTTGGTGAGATAGCGCATCACTGTGTTGCTGCCGGTCTTGATCTCCACCGTGGCGGTCATTCCTGGCTGGATGTCGATGCGCTGCTGGCTGCGACTGACCAGATTGAGCGTGCTGGTCTTGATCTGTACCCGGTAATAAGGCTGGTCGTTGCCGCGCACTTCTTCGTTCAGGGTGTCGGCGCTGATGTAGATCACCTCGCCCTTGAGCGTGCCGTAGATGGTGTAATCGTAGGCATCGAGCTTGACGCTCGCGGGCAACCCGGGCCTGACGAAGGCGATGCCCGCGGGCTTGACCTTGACCTCGATGATCATGTCGTCATTCAGCGGCACGATCTGCATGATCTCCTCGCCCGGTTTGGCCACGCCACCCAAAGTGGTCAGGCGCACATTGCGCACCACTCCGTCCATCGGCGCGCGAATTTCGGTGTAACTGAGTTGCTCCTTGCGTTGCGCCAGGATTTGCAGGACGCCGGCCAGATCTTCCTGGGCCTTGGCCAGATCGGTCTGGATGTCCTGCAGGTACTTGTTGCGCCGGTTGGTGATCTGACCCTGGATTTCTGCGCCCTGGCGCTGGAGTTTGAGGATTTCGGCCCGACTCACATCGCCGGTCTTGAGCAGGGGCAGGTTCATCTCGAGTTCCGCCTTGATCAGCGCTTGAGACTGCTCCAGCGCACCGATTTCCTCGCGCACGGCGGCCTGCCGTTTAGTGAACAGCGCCAACTGGGTGACACGGAACTCTGGATATTGGGCCAACTCCGGCGGAAACTGGGGCTCACCGCCGAAAATCTCGGCATTCAAACGCGCAACTGTAGCCCTGAGCGCCGCCGCCTTGGACGCGCTTTCCAGGTAGCCGGCTTCGGTTCGAGTCCGGTCAAAGCGTGCTAGCAGTTCCCCGCGCTTGACCTGAGCGCCTTCACGCACCGGCAGCGCAGCCAATACGCCACCATCCGTCGACTGAATAACCTGGTTGCGCGAACTGGCAATGACCTGGCCGTTGGCGCGCGTGATCTGGTCCAGCTCCGCCCAGTTGGCCCAGACCAGGAATCCGGCGGTGGCAAGAAAGGAGCCCCAGATCAACATGCGGCTGTTCCCTCTGTGTTGCTGGTCTTCATGCGAGCTTCTCCTGGAGTGCAGCTTGTGATACCGGCTGGGGCCGGCCTGAAAGTTTCGCCAGCACCGCATCGCGTGGCCCGTCCAGCAGAATGCGCCCACCTTGCAGCACGATAAGTCGGTCGAACAGCGGCAGCAAAGCGGTTTTATGCGTCGTCGCTATCAGCGTTGCACCGCTAGCGGCAACTTCGCGCAGCAGGTTGACAATCCGTGCCTCGGTCACCGCATCCATCGAGCCAGTCGGCTCGTCCAGCAGCCACACCTTGGGAGCTGCAAGCAGGGTGCGAGTCAGCATGATGAGCTGCTTTTGCCCGCCGGACACGCCGCGCCCACCCTCAGTAATCACCAGCGCCAGCCCCTTGGGTTGACCGCCGATCAACTCCGCCAGCCCGGTACGCTGTGCGGCCTGCATAATCGCTTCGTCGCCGGGGTCGGGCAAGCCCATCAACAAATTGTCGCGCAGCGTGCCGCTGAACAGACGCGCCTCCTGGGGCAAGTAGCCAACCGATTCTCGCGCCACCGCCGCAGCGAGCAGGGCAATGTCCATCCCACCCAGAAATATCTTGCCTTCGGTTGGCCGATACAAACCGGAGGAGATCTTCAGCAAGGTGCTCTTGCCCGAGCCTATGCTGCCAAGCAGCCCTACGCGCTCGCCTGCTTTGATCTCCAGTCGCTCCACCTCAAGCGCCGAGCGAGTGGCCATGCCGTAGGAAAAACGCACCCGTTCCAAACGCAGCCCGCCGTCCAGATTCTGCGGCGCCAGCGCGTGTTGCGCGTTGTCCGCTTCGCTCGGCAGCGCGATGATCTGATCCAGCCCCTCCAGGGCAGTACGCGCATGCGCCCACTGCGCCATCACGCCCGGCAACTGCACAATCGGCATCATCGCCCGGTTGCTGATGATGGTGCAGGCCAGCAAGCCGCCCATGCTCAACTCGTTTATCGTGACAAAATAGGCACCCAGCGCCACCAGGGCGACATAACTGAACTGCTGCAGCGCGACCGTGAGGTTTTGCGCCAGCGCCGAATAGTTTCGTATACTCTGATCCGACTCGGCCGCTTCAACCACCAAGCGATTCCAGCGCGCCTGCACCCTCCATTCCGCACTATTTGCCTTGAGCGATTCCGCGCTGTCCACCGCCTCCACCAGAAGCCCTGCCTTGCGGTTATTGCTGTCAAAGTTAAGGCGGGTGTGCCGCTGGATAGCCCGCTGGAACATCAGGCCCGCCACCAAGGCGACTGGCAGCGCAATCAGCGGCACGGCCACCACCCAGCCCCCCACCAGGGCGATCACCAGAACGAAAAACAGCGCAAAAGGCACATCGGCGAGCACGAATAACGATGTTGACGCTAGCACCCCGCGCACCATCTCGAAGCCCTTGACCTGCGAGGCCAGCGTGCCTACCGAGGCCGGGCGCACCTCCATGCGGATGCCCATCATGCGGTTGAAGAACCATTCGGACAACTGCTGATCGATGGCGTTGCAGGCCCGGTCCACCGTATGGCTGCGCACCTGCTTGAGCAAAAATTCCAGCGCCACGGCCAGCGCCACGCCGACGCTCAGCACCCACAGGGTCTGAAAACCCTGGTTGGGAATCACGCGGTCGAAGATTTGCAGGGCGTAAAGGGCAGTCGCCAGCGTCAGCAGATTCACCAATCCGGTCGCCAGCACCGCCTCCAGAAACACGCCCTTGCGCGCCAGCAGTGCCTGCCAGACCAAGGCAATGGCACGCGGCGCGGAGACAGAAATCTCGGACCGGCGGGGCAGAGAAAGGCATTCCACGTCGTCGAGTTTTTCCAGCGACAAGGCAGAGCCGTCCAGCCGTTCGGCTCGCCATCGGCCATCTGAACCGCGCCCCTGAAGCAAAATCCAGCCCAGATCGGCGCGCCAGCCGGCCAGCGGCAGGCTGGCCGGTGTCGGGCCGGCTAATCGCACCGGGTTGCCCTCCAGCCCCGCCGCGCGCCAGGCCTGCGCGAACAGCACCGACGCGCCCAAGCCCTTGGGCAGATTCGCCAGGTCGCCCAGGCGCCCGCCGGGAACACGCTGGCCCGCCAGGCGCGCGGCCTTGTCGATCAAGGTGGTGATATCGTCATTCATTGTTAGGTTCCTGTGGTGCTGGTCAGCGTTCCAGTCAGTGCGCGCAGCCGCAGGCTGGCGGCCAGCATCTGGGCGCGTGCATCAACCACCGCCAGCTCCGATTGCGTGGCCTCGCGGACCGCGTTCAGCACGTCGATCCAGGTCTTTCGGCCAGTCGTGAATTGGCGCGCGTAGGACTCGAACACTTGGGTCGACATGGCGCGCGCCTGCTCGGCGTTTGCCAGACGCAGGCGGGCCGCCACCCACTCGTTCCAGTCCAGCGTGAGGCGCTCGCGCATATCGCGTTCGGCCGCCTCGCGCGCCATGCGGACGGCCTCGCGCCGGGCAACGGCCGCGTTCACGCCAGATTTGGCAGACAAGCCGGCCCCGGGCTGCGCCAACAGCACCAGCATGGCGCGCTGGTCCTGCACCTGCCCGCCCGCGCTGCTTTCCAAGCGCAAAACCAGTTGCGGCATGTAGGCCGAGCGTTTGGAGGCGATCTCGGCGCTGGCGCTTTCCTCCTCAAAGGCCAGTCGTCGCAGCGTTGGCGAATGGGCCAGCGCCTGCGCCTGGGCATCATCCAGGCTGGCCGGTGCGCCAGCCTCGCTCAATCCCTGCGGGTCGATGGCCGTCACCGGCTGACCGGCCAGTTGCGCCAGCTGTGCCAAGGCATTGTTGAGCGCCTGGGTGATCACGGACAGCTCGTTGGCGCTCGCATACAAACGCGCCCTTGCCAGGTTCTGGTCGGCCAGCGCGCTCACTTCCTGCGTCACGCGCCGCTCTATCATCCCGAGCAACTTCTCGTGTTCCTTGACAGCGGTGATGCCGTGTTGCTGCCGAGCTTTCTGGCGCAGCGCCTCGGTGGTCGCGGCAATCACCTTCAGGCTCACCTCCTGCCTGACCTCATCCAGCGCTGCGCCAGCGGCATCAAGTCTGCTGCCCGCCGCATCGATGCCGGCAGTGATGCGCCCGCCGGTCCACAGCGGTTGCTCCAGCCGCAGCAGCCTGGCGTTCAGGCCGCCGCTTTGCGTGCCGGCCTCCGCGCTGAACGAGGGGTAGCGCTGCCACTCGGCGCCTTCGCGCTCGGCCTGGGCGGAGTCCTGGGCGGAACGCTTGACCAGCACCAGCGGATGACTGGCCAGCGCCGCTTGCATCAGTTGCCCGAAGTTCCAGACTGGCTGTGCCTGGGCTCTGACGGCCATGAGGGCCAGGGCGATCAGGGCGGTCAGAGATATTGTCCTCAATTTCATTCGATATATTTCCTGTTGAATATGAACCAGGTCAAGGCCTTTTTTGCGAGCTGTTCAGCAGGCGGATGAGCTCGATGCGATTGCTCACTTGCTGGATCTCTGCCAAGTTAACATACCTCCACAGAGTCAAAGCGATGTATGCCCAAGGGCGCGTCGTGCAGTGAAGTTTCAGCCTTCTCAGTGTCGTAATCGGCTTGCAAGCCAAGCCAGAAGCCGGGCGTGGTGCCGAAGAACGCCGCCAGGCGCAAAGCCGTGTCCGCCGTGATCGTGCGCTTGACCGCATATATGGTCGAAATACGCGCCTCTATGACTCAGATCTCCTTGACCAGCCGATCTGTAGCGGGATCAGAAATTCTTCGCGCAGCACCTCGCCAGGGTGAATGTTGGGCAGTTGATTCATAGATTTTCCTCAGTGGCTGTCAGAGATTTCTGACCCGCTGCGCGCGGCCATCGTTCCGAACAAAGCATACCCGCCACTGGCCGTTGATGCGTATGCCCGACCGCCCTTTGCGGCTTCCCTTCATGCATTCCAGCTGGTTGTTGGGTGGAATGCGCAAATCTTTAATGCGTCTGGCGCTGTTGATCATGCGCAGTTTACGTCCCGCCACCGTCTGAACTTGCACCGGCAGTTTTTTCGCAAAACGTGCATTAAGGGCGTATTTGTTAAAGCTTGGTGGGTTTTCCCTAAAAAAAACCGCCAGCTCACGCTGACGGCTCCATGTTGTGACCGGTGATTTCCCCGAAAAATTACAGAATATAAAGAGTGCCAAGGTTGGGAATATTGGAAAGAGTGATGCTGGTAGCTTGAACACCTATCAGCGCAACCAAGGTATCCTGACTATTTGTACCGGCATCATTCCCCTGCGTGTAGACATAGCTGTTACTACCAACTTCGAACAGCACTGATGATCCAACGGTGCCGATATCCTGGAGCTGCAGATACTGAACCACTGCCGCCAGTTCAGCATTCGTGTCAAGAACCAGAGCGGTTGTGTAACTGTTTGTATCATCGAAAGTGATGAAACCTCCAGATGTAATTTTGTGCGAAGCCACATTTACGCCATTGACAAGCAAGGTGGAGTCTGCACCATTGGTACCGACAGTCGCAGTTGCGAGCGTAGCCGTACCCGCAACATTTAGCGCATCGCTTAAATTGCTGCCGTCGCTAGCAGCAAAGCCGTAGATTATATCGTAACCAGTAATCTCTCCGTTACTGAGAGAACCGGCAATGGTGAGAACCGTATCGCCTGCAGCGAGAGTCACGGTATCCACAGTATCCCTAGCAATAAGCGTGATGGTGTCTTGACCATCATCACCTGTGACCGTCAAGGCGCTTGTTGCATGGTAAGTGATGCCGGCAGCAGTCAAGTCAATCGTATCAGCACCGGCGGTGCCAGTGATAGCAGTTACTGCGGTTGCATCCACGACACCGTTTGTCGCTGTATTAATCGAGTTCAGATCAGCCGCCGCCGCGACGCCCGCGTCAAGCAGCGAGTTGAAGTCGGCTGTGGTGATGGCGGCATCGTTAACCACCAAAGCAACATCCGCTGCCGAGCCGTTAATGGCGGTCACCGCAGTGGCGTCAATCGTGCCGATACCGTTGCCCGCCGAGATGTCCACCAGATCAGCCGCCGCCGCGACGCCCGCGTCAAGCAGCGAGTCGAAGTCGGCCGTGGTGATGTCGGCATCGTTAACCACCGAAGCAACATCCGCTGCCGAGCCGTCAATGTCGGTCACCGCAGTGGCGTCAATCGCGCCGGTGCCGTTGTCCGCCGAGATGTCCAGCAGGTCAGCCGCCGCCTCCGCGCCCGCGTCAAGCAGCGAGTCGAAGTTGGTCGGCTTGGTGATGTCGGCATCGGCAAGCACCGAAAGAACATCCGCTACCGAGCCGTTAATGGCGGTCACCGCGGTGGCGTCAATCGTGCCGGTGCCGTTGTCCGCCGAGATGGCCAGCAGGTCAGCCGCCGCCGCCACACCGGTCAGCGTTGAGTTGAAGTCGGTCGGCTGGGTGATAGCGGCATCGGCAAGCACCGAAAGAACATCCGTTGCCGTGCCGTCAATGTCAGTCACCGCAGTGGCGTCAATCGTGCCGGTACCGTTGCCCGCCGAGATGTCCAGCAGGTCAGCCGCCGCCGCCGCGCCCGCGTCAAGCAGCGAGTTGAAGTCGGTCGGCTTGGTGATGTCGGCATCGTTAACCACCGAAGCAACATCCGCTGCCGAGCCGTTAATGTCGGTCACCGCAGTGGCGTCAATCGTGCCAGTGCCGTTGTCCGCCGAGATGTCCACCAGATCAGCCGCCGCCGCCGCTCCCGCGTCAAGCAGCGAGTTGAAGTCGGCTGTGGTGATGGCGGCATCGTTAACCACCAAAGCAACATCCGCTGCCGAGCCGTTAATGGCGGTCACCGCAGTGGCGTCAATCGTGCCG
>CAWUTX010000036.1:0-12275 GCA_963925015.1 uncultured Gammaproteobacteria bacterium | reverse complement strand
ACACGCTGCGCCTGCCCACCGGCGCGAAGGTGTTATCACTGTTCCCCAGCCACCACGACCACGCGATTGGGGAGCAGGTAGGAATACGCTATGACGTCGACCACATGGTGGCGTTTCGCAGCCAGGAAACGCCGCTCTAGTGAGCTGTAACGTATAAATCAGTAGCATGTCATGCCCGCGAAGGCGGGTATCCAGAGGCACTGGATACCCGCCTTCGCGGGCATGACGAATGCCTATTTACTCCTGAATCAATTGTTACAGGCCACTAATCTTCCTCGCGTAGTTCCTTCTCGATCTGCTCCAGGCTGATGTGGCGCACGTCCTTGCCTTTCACCAGATAGATTACATATTCGCAGATGTTGCGGGCGTGGTCGCCGATGCGCTCCAGTGCGCGCGCGGCCCAGATCACGTTCAGCGCGCGCGAGATGGTGCGCGGGTCTTCCATCATGAAGGTAATCATCTGGCGCATCAGGCCGTCGTATTCCTTGTCCACCTGCAGGTCTTCGCGCGCCACGCGCAGCGCGGCATCGGTGTCGAGGCGCGCGAAGGCGTCGAGCGCATCGTGCACCATGGCGCGCACGTGGTTGCCGAGGTATTGTATTTCCAGGTAGTTGTTCTTGGGGCGCTCTTCATCCGCGAGATGCACCGCCATGCGCGCGATCTTTTCCGCTTCGTCGCCGATGCGCTCCAGATCGGTGATGGTCTTGATCACCGCCATCACCAGACGCAGGTCGCTTGCCGCGGGCTGGCGGCGCGCAATGATCTGGCTACACTCCTCGTCGATGGCGACTTCCATGCGGTTGACTTCGTAGTCTTGCGTGGCCACGTGGTTGGCAAGCTCCACATCAGCGCTGACCAGGGCTTGCAGGGCTTGTCCGATATGTTTTTCGACCAGCCCGCCCATGGCGAGTACGCGCGAGCGGATGTCTTCCAGTTCTTCGTTATACTGGCGTGAAATGTGGGTTGAGATTTCGGGTTTCATATAAACGTTCCTCAGCCGTACCTGCCGGTAATATAATCTTCCGTCTGCTTTTTGCCCGGATTGGTGAAGATGATGTCGGTGTCGCCGAATTCGATCAGTTCGCCCAGATATATGAAGGCGGTATAGTCCGACACGCGCGCGGCCTGTTGCATGTTGTGGGTGACGATGATGATGGTGACCCGACCCCTAAGCTCGACGATCAATTCTTCAATGCGCGCGGTAGCGATGGGGTCCAGGGCCGAGGTCGGTTCATCGAACAGCAGGATTTCCGGGTCGGTCGCCAGGGCGCGCGCGATGCACAGGCGCTGCTGCTGCCCGCCGGACAGATTGAACGCCAGATCGTGCAAACGGTCTTTCGCCTCGTCCCACAGCGCCGCGTCTTTCAGCGCCGCTTCCACCTTGTCGTCCAGCACGCTGCGCTTGCTCACGCCGCGCACACGCAAGCCGTAGGCCACGTTTTCATAGATGGACTTGGGAAACGGGTTAGGCTTTTGAAACACCATGCCTATGCGCATGCGCACCTCGATCGGATCCACCGCCGCGCCGATGATGTTGATGTTGTTGGGGTACAGAATAATCTCCCCCTCGTAGCGGTTGCCGGGGTAGAGGTCGTGCATGCGGTTAAAGCAGCGCAGGTAGGTGGTCTTGCCGCAGCCGGAGGGGCCGATGAGCGCGGTGACGCGCTTTTCCGCGATATCCAGGTTGATATCCTTGAGCGCCTGCGTCTCCCCGTAATAAAAATTGAGATTGCGCACGCTCGCTTTGAGTTGCGGCTTTTCAGCGCTGCTCGCCGCACCGAGCCGCCGCGGTGCGGGTGCGGTCTCGGCAGGTGTCATGGGCAGCGGGCGGTTAATATCTTTGACGACGGTGCGTATCTCAGGATGCATAGTATAGCTCCTACCACTTGATGCGTTTGCGGTAACGGTAACGGATATACATGGCGAGCGCGTTCATCAGCAGCGTCATCGCCAGTAGGATCAGTCCGGCGGCGGCGGCGTTGAGATGAAACTCGGCCTGCGGGCGCGACACCCAGTTGAACATCTGAATCGGCATCACGGTGAACGGGCTCATCAACCATTCAAAGGACAGAAAGGGCGGCTGCGTGCCGAGCGGGGCAGGCGGCAAAAAGGCGATGAAGGTGAGTGCGCCGATGGTGATCAGCGGCGCGGTTTCGCCGATGGCGCGCGCCATGCCGATAATCACCCCGGTCATGATGCCGGCCAGCGAATAAGGCAACACGTGCTGCGACACGGTCTGCCACTGGGTGGCGCCGAGCGCGTAGGCCGCCTCGCGGATGCTGCTGGGGATGGCGCGCACCGCCTCGCGCGTGGTGACAATCACTACCGGCAAGGTGAGCAGCGCGAGCGTGAGTCCGGCGGTGAGGATGCTTTGCCCCAGGTTCAGGGTGTACACAAACAACCCGATAGCCATCAGGCCGTACACGATGGACGGCACGCCCGCCAGATTGGTGACATTGATCTCGATCAGGTCGGTGACCCAGTTCTTGGGCGCGTATTCTTCCAGATACAGCGCCGCCGCCACGCCCAGCGGCACCGCCGAGAACACCGTGACCAGCATCACCAGCACGGTGCCCACCCAGGCCGAGAGGATACCGGCCTTCTCGGCAAAGCGCGAAGGAAAAGAGGTAAAGAATTGCCATGACAGGCGCGACAGCCCGTCCACGGCGAGATCTGCGATCAGCACTACCAGGGTCACCAGCCCCACCAGGGTGGCGAGCACGCCCAGCACGGCGAAGGCGCGATCCTTGAGCTTATGGCGCGCAATCATCGCCTTGAGGTCGGCGGAGTGACGGGTATCGTCCATCAGTAGGCCTCGCGGAAACGCTTGCGCAGCACGTGGCCGGCGATATTGAACAGCAAGGTGATAAGCAACAGCGTGAGGCCTGCGGCGAAAATGGTCTGGTAACCGATGGAATCGTGCGGCAGATCGCCCAGGCTCACCTGCACGATATAGGTGGTGATGGTGGCGGCGGGTTCCATCGGATTCCAGGTGAGATTGGGCTGTAATCCTGCGGCGATGGCCACCACCATGGTCTCGCCCACGGCGCGCGAGATGCCGAGGATATAGGCCGCCACGATGCCGGAAATGGCCGCCGGGGCCACCACGCGCAGCGCGGTCTGGAGGCGTGTCGAACCCATTGCGTAGGCGCCCTCGCGGATGTGCATGGGCACGGCGCGCATGGCGTCCTCGGCCACCGAGCTTACATAAGGGATGATCATCACGCCGATCACCAGACCGGCGCTCAAGATGCTGAAGCCGGGCAGATTAGGCAGGAATTTTTGCAGCAGCGGCGTGACGAACAGCAATGCGAAATAGCCATACACCACGGTGGGCACGCCCTCCAGCAATTCCAGCACCGGCTTGACCACCTCACGCACCTTGTGCGGGGCGAATTCGCTCAGGTAAATCGCGGTGATGGTGCCTAGCGGCACCGCGATGCTGAGCGCGACCAGCGCCACCATGAGCGTGCCGGAGAGCAGCGGCAAAATGCCGTAATGCGCATCGGAAAACAGCGGGGTCCACTGGGTATCGGTGAGAAAATCCAGCAGCGGGACGTGCTTGAAGAAGGCGATGGATTCATACACCAGAATCGCCACGATGGCGACGGTGGTGGCCACTGCGGACAGCGCCGCCAGGAACAGCAGGAACTCTATCAGGCCTTCCTTGGTGTGGCGCCAGGGCCGGTACGAGAAATCCGCTGCGTTAGAACTCATGACCCTGGACTATCCTTAAAATATGGACGGCTAAGCGGAGCAGCGTAATACGGAAATATGACGATTATGTTACAGAGGCGACGGTGCGCGCTGAAAAAAGCTCGTAACCTGCTGAAAATTAATAATTAATTAGTTTTCGTGGGGACTGGAAAAGTGAGGCGCCCACCGGGGCGCCTCACAAAATGCGATTACAGTTTGCCTTCGCGCTGGAGCAACTCCTCGACTGACACACCCACTTCGGTCACGCCGCCGAAGCCGGTGCCGAGCTTGTTCGCCTGGAAATTCTTCAATGCCAGATCGTAGGCGGCTTTGGGCAGGTCTATATAGCCGACCTCCTTCGAGAGCTTGGCGCCCTGCGCCAGGTAGAATTCCACGAAGTTCTTGACCTCGGGAAGTTTGGCCGATATCGGGTTGACGTAAATGAAGATCGGGCGCGACAGCGGCTGGTAAGAACCGTCGTTGACCGTTTGCGCACTGGGCGACACAGCCGGTTTGCCAGGCTTCACCATGATCGGCACGGCCTTCAGCTTGTCCTGGTTCTCCTGATAGTAGGCGAAACCAAAATAGCCGAGCGCATTCTTGTCTTGCGACACACCCTGCACCAGAACATTATCGTCCTCGCTTGCGGTGTAGTCGCCGCGGCTCGACTTGGACTTGCCGTTCACCGCCTCAGTGAAATAATCAAACGTACCCGAGTCGGAACCCGCGCCGAACAGCTTCAGCGGCGCATCGGGAAAGGAGTCGCGTATCTGTTTCCAACTGGTGATCTTGCCCTGCGCGGCCGGTTCCCACATCTTTTTGAGCTCCTCCACGGTCAGGTGATCCACCCAATTGTTGTCCTTGTGGACGACCACGGTAAGCGCGTCAAAGGCCACCGGTAGTTCGATATACTCGACGCCTTTCGGGCCGATGCGCGGACTGGTGACGACCGCCGTGCCGTCAAACCCGGCCTTCTTGCAGGCATCCATTTCCCCTTTCACGATAGGGCGGGAAGCATTGGCCACATCAATTTCGCCACGGCAGAATTTCTTGAATCCACCGCCGGTGCCGGAGATACCCACCGTTACCTGCACTTTACCCTTCATTTCTTTTTGGAACTCCTCCGCCACCGCCTCGGTGATGGGGAACACGGTGCTGGAGCCGTCGACCTTGATGATCGTTTGCGCCGCGTGCGCGGAGAACATCACGACCAGCATCGCCGCGCCGCCTAAAATCTGTCTGGATATCTGTTTAGCTTGCATCGAACCATCTCCTGAAAAGTGAACCGGGATTGAAAACCTGAGCCAGCATGGCAGAGAAAAATGACAGTTTGATTAAAATGCGCGCGCAGACGCAAGACCATCCGCGACCTGCTCGCCTTTAATTTTGAGTGCGCACAATATCTGGTCGCGCGTGAGGTTGGCGAGCACGCGGCGCTCCTTGCCCGTGGCCGAGAGCGGAGCGCACAAGGAGATGCGCACTTCCAGCGCCGGTTCCGCCAGCACGCGCCACAGATGCGGCAGCAGCGCGGCCTCGCCCACAAACGGCGCTGCCGGATGTACGCCCGCCGGGTGCGGATAGGTGATGGCCACGGCCTGTACGGCACACTGTGCGCGGATCGCGGCCTGGTACAGGCGCGCATGAAAACGATCCACCGTAGTACCATCGCTGGAACTGCCTTCAGGAAACACGAGCACGCTGCGGTGCGCCAGCAGATGCCAGGTCATTTGATCGGCGACATGAACGCTGGGTCCGCCGCGAGGTAAAAACAGGGTGTCGGCGCGTGCGAATATGCCGCCGAACACCGGCCAGCGCCGCACTTCTTCCTTGGCCACCAGCAGTGCATCGACATGCGCGCGCACACAGATGATGTCGAGCCACGAGATATGATTTGCGACAAACAACGTGGGCGCATCGTGGATGCGGCCTTCAAGCCGCACGCGCAGTTTGAGGATGGCGCAGAGGCCGCGTGTCCACCAGTGCGCTGTAGCCTGACGATGGGTGTGCGGGTGCCGCGGCGCAATCATATCGAGCAGCGCGAACAGCGGGTAGGCGGCCAGCAGGCCGAGCAGCACATGAACCGCAAGGCGCGCAAGACGCCCAACGCGCCGCCCGAAACGTATCATGCAAGCGCATCCTCACGTTCGGTGAAATGGCGCGCATAACGCGGATTGAGTTCTTCGACCGGAAGCAGCAGAAAGAAATCCGCCACGTTGAATTGCTGATCCCACGCGGGCTCGCCACACACCTTGGCGCCCATGCGCAGATAGGCCTTGAGCAAGGCGGGAATTTCGATGTCCTGCTGGTGCAGGCCGGGGTGCAGGCCGAGCAGGGGCAGTCGGGGATACACGCGCCGCCCCGGCGGAGCCAGATGCGTGGGCGCAAGCGTGCGGTACAGGTCGATGACGAAATTCACGCCGCTACTGAGCGGGATACTGGCGCAGCCCATCAGATAGTCAAACCGGTGCACCACCATGAAACGCGCCAATCCACGCCACAACAACCTAATGGTGGCGCCGTTGCGGTAATCTGGGTGTACGCAGGTGCGCCCCACTTCCATGAAGCGCCCCGGCAGGCGGAGTATCTCACCGAGATCGAATTCGCTTTCGGAATAATAACCGCCTGCGCGCGCGGCCTGGGTATGGGTGAGAATGCGATAGCAGCCAGTGACGCGGTCACCAGCTGCTGCGTCGCGCACCAGCAGGTGCTGGCAATATGGGTCAAAGTGGTCGCTTTCAATGCCATGCTCGTTGCCCTCGATCAGCGCCCCCATCTCCTCGATAAATACCTGATGACGCAGGCGCTGCGCCGCACGAATGTCATCCGCGTTGGTGGCAAGACCCAGATAAAGCGAGTGTGATTGGTCTATACGAAAACCAGTATCGGACAATGGCTCATGGCGTAAGACTGGAAGCATCATTTCTCTCCATAGGGGAAACGGGGAGCAGCATCGAGTATTTTTATTACGCTGAGATGATGATTTGTAGAACTTTCAAGCAGACGCGAGGGGCGCGAAATCTTCATTGCCGTGACACGGCGTTGTCACACTCACGGCCTACGCCAAATTAGCATGATTAACATCAGTGAAAATGAGTGAATTTATGCGCTACAAAATGTCAGGTATTGGTGTGATTATTATCTTGTCCGGTGCAATGGGCTACAGCGCTGTGAGCAGCGCCGACGCCGAGCAGGATTTCGGTGCAGGGATGGAGCACGAACTTGAGGCGCAGTCGGAAAAATTGTTTGTCATCGTGCGCCCGTTGGCGACGAGTGCCAACGGCCCCTCCACGGCGCCGGACAACACAGGTGCGCTCGAAGTGGCAAAAAGCTTGAAGGTGTCCGTGGTGTCGAATGTGACGCATGCGCAGGCGGATATGATTACCCTGTGGCCGAATGATATTAATCCGACGCATGCGTTCGTCTGTATCGAAAACTTTTTCAGAGGTAACGACTCGGCCAGGTTCAGCGTGCAGCGCGTCAATCTGGCGGGCGATCCGAATGGCAACGTCGAGACCATCGTGAAGGGCATCTCGTCCTGCGACCCGATCAAGCGCACACTGTGGGGTACGCTGGTGGTGGGCGAAGAGGTCGGCCCCGGCGGCGGCTTCTATGAAATCATGGATCCGATGAGCTTGACCGGCGCGGCGCCCGCGGTGATTACCGATCGCGCGGCGGGCACCAGCACCGACTCGCGCGTAGTAAAGCGCAAGGCGCATGGCCAACCTCAAGGGGCGGCGCATCGGCGTGGAGAACGAGGCGCTTTGGAGGGCGTCATGCAGGCACAGAAACCGCTGGCTGGGAAAATCGACCCCGATACGCTGCTGGATGCCGGTCTATTGAAGGACAGTGCGCTGTGAGGCCGCATGACAATTCTGGTGCATAACACGCCCTTTGATATCCCTGGCAGGCGCTGGCCCGCTATCAGGCGGCCTTGGAGCAGCGCGGGCGCTACGGTGCCACGGCCTGCTTTGTCGGCACGCTGCGCGACTTCAATGAGGGCGCGACGGTCGCCGCCATGACGCTCGAACACTATCCCGGCATGACCGAGAAATATCTCGATGCCATCTGCGCCGAGGCGGCGCAGCGCTGGCCCATCATCGACGCGCTCATCGTGCATCGCGTGGGCGAGGTGACGCCCAACGACACCCTCGTGCTCACCGCCGTCTGGGCCGCGCACCGCGCGGAGGCGTTCGCGGCCTGCCGCTATCTGATTGAGGAGTTGAAGACCCGCGCGCGGTTCTGGAAACAGGAAACCCTGGAACAGGGTGCACGCTGGGTAGAGCACAATACACCTGCCCCTGATCAGGCCCGTGCCGCTGAATAAACTCAAGCTCACGGAATCCGGTCAGTGGCTACCGTACAGGGTGCTGTTGGCCGGCCTGCTGAAAATTTCCGCGTAATCAGGTAAAGTGCGGCATTGGTAACTTTCTTGCATCAGGATTAGCCATGTCAAAATATCTTATAGCGCCGTCGATACTGTCGGCCAACTTCGCGCGTCTGGGCGAAGAAGTCGACAACGTGCTCAAGGCGGGCGCCGACATCGTGCACTTCGACGTGATGGACAACCATTACGTGCCCAATCTCACCATCGGCCCGATGATATGCGAGGCGCTGCGCAAGCACGGCGTCACCGCGCCGATCGACGTGCATCTCATGGTGAAGCCGGTGGATCGCATTATTCCCGACTTCGCCAAGGCCGGCGCCACCTATATTACGTTTCATCCCGAGGCCACCGAGCACATCGACCGCTCGCTGCAACTGGTGCGCAGCCTGGGCTGCAAATCGGGTCTGGTGTTCAATCCGGCCACACCGCTCGACCACCTGAAATACGTGATGGACAAAGTAGACATGATTCTGCTCATGTCAGTGAATCCGGGCTTCGGTGGCCAGAGCTTCATTCCCGCCACGCTGCCCAAGCTGCGCGAGGCGCGCAAGCTGATAGACGCCAGCGGCTATAACATCCGCCTGGAAATAGACGGTGGCGTGAACACCGCCAACATCCGTGAAATCGCCGAGGCGGGCGCGGATACCTTCGTCGCAGGTTCGGCGATCTTCAGCACGCCGGATTACAAAGCCACGATAGACAAGATGCGCGATGAATTGAAAAAAGTAGCAAGTAGCAAGTAGTAAGTAGCAAGTTACAAGGCCATTTGCTTTCTTGCTACTTGTCACTTTCAACTTGCTACTGCCTTAACCTCATGACGTTAAAAACCCCCAAGATGGTGCTGATAGATTTAGACGGCACGCTGGTCGACAGCGCGCCCGACCTAGCCTTTTGCGTGGATGCAACGCTTGAGCAACTGGGTCTGCCGCTGCAAGGACTGGAGCGCGTGCGCGATTGGGTGGGCAACGGCGTGGAAAAGCTCATGCGCCGCGCACTCACCGGCGCCGTACAGGGAAGAGCGATAGCGAAGGGTTCTACTAGTGTCACGGGAGGCAGGACGCCGGGAGCGACCGACATCGACGGCGAGTCGGACGAGGCGTTGCTCAAGCGCGCGATGCCGGTTTTTCTGAAGCTGTACGAGCACAACCTCGCGCAGCGCAGCCGTTTATATCCCGGCATACGCGAAGGCATCGCCTTGCTCAAGGCGCAAGGCATCCTGCTGGGCTGCGTCACCAACAAAATCGCGCGTTTCACCGAGCCGCTGTTGAAACAGCTCGGCGTGCGCGACGAGTTCGGCATCGTGGTGAGCGGCGACACGCTGCCGCAGAAAAAGCCGCACCCCGCGCCACTGCTGCATGCCGCACAGTTTTTCAACGTCGCACCGCACGAGTCGCTCATGGTAGGCGACTCGGTGCATGACGTAGAGGCCGCACGCGCCGCAGGTTTCCAGGTGGCGTGTGTGAGCTACGGCTACAATCACGGCGCCGACATCCGCGCCGCCCATCCTGACGCGGTAATAGATTCTCTGCTAGAATTACCCAACCTCTTCAACTCAAGCTGGGCCGTTGCTTAAAAGCTCAACGCCAAGACGCGAAGACGCAAAGTTTTTCGGGTTGTTCATTACTGGAAATCTTTGCGGCCTTGGCGTCTTTGCGTTAAGTTGTTAACAGATGATGAGACAGGATAAACCGGCGATACGTTGGTGTACTTGAGCGCAGACTTAAGTCCGACGTATTGCTACGCCTGTTTAACCATTATCTTGGGCAACGACCATGACACCAGAATTATTCCAAGCCCTGACCCGTCAGGGCTATAACCGCATTCCGCTGGTGCGCGAGGTCTGTGCTGACCTCGACACGCCGCTCAGCGCCTATCTCAAGCTCGCCCATGCACCGTATTCGTATTTATTCGAATCGGTGCAGGGCGGCGAGAAGTGGGGGCGTTACTCCATCATCGGTCTGCCGTGCCGCACTATCGTGCGCGTCTTCGGTCACGACATCCGCGTGGAAAAAGACGGCGCGATGGTCGAGCAGGTAACAGACAGTGATCCACTGCACTGGATTGAGCAATTCCAGGCGCGCTACAAGATTGCGCCCGCCGCCGGGCTGCCGCGTTTCACCGGCGGCCTGGTCGGCTACTTCGGCTACGACACGGTGCGCTACATCGAGCCGCGCCTGGCGGGGACGCATAAACCCGACGCGCTTGGCACGCCGGATATTCTGCTCATGGTATCGGACGAAGTGGCGGTGTTCGACAATCTGAGCGGCAAACTGTATCTGGTCATCCACGTCAATCCGGCGCTGGCAGACGCCTGGAACAAGGCGCAGGCCAGACTCGATGAACTCGTCGCACGCCTGCAGCGCGCCACACCGCGTCCGCGCGACACCGTGCATGCGCTGCGCGAAGAGGACTTCGTATCCGGCTTCACGCAGCAGGGTTTTGAACGGGCCGTCGCGCGCGCCCAGCACTACATCGTGGAAGGCGACATCATGCAGGTGGTGTTGTCGCAGCGCCTCACTGCACCGTATGCAGGCAGCGCGTTGAATTTTTACCGCGCGCTGCGCACGCTGAATCCGTCGCCGTACATGTTTTATCTCGATCTCGGCGATTTTCATGTGGTCGGTTCCTCGCCCGAAATCCTCACGCGACTGGAAGACTGCATTATTACGGTGCGCCCCATCGCTGGCACGCGCAAGCGCGGCGGCAGCGAAGAGGAAGACCGCGCACTGGAGCAGGAGCTGCTCGCCGATCCGAAAGAGCGCGCCGAGCATTTGATGCTGATAGACTTGGGCCGCAACGACGTCGGGCGCGTGGCCGAGACCGGCAGCGTCAGGCTCACGGAGAAAATGGTGGTGGAGCGCTACTCACACGTGATGCACATCGTCTCCAACGTCACCGGGCGGTTGCAAAAAGACATGACGGCGCTGGACGCCCTGCGCGCCACCTTCCCCGCAGGCACGGTGAGCGGCGCCGCCAAAATCCGCGCCATGGAAATCATTGATGAACTGGAGCCGGTGAAGCGCGGCATTTATTCAGGCGCGGTGGGTTATCTGGGCTGGAACGGCAACATGGATACCGCGATTGCCATCCGCACCGCCGTGCTCAAGGACGGTATGCTGCACGTGCAGGCAGGCGCGGGCATCGTCGCCGACTCCGTGCCGCGCACGGAATGGGAGGAGACCATGAGCAAGGCACGGGCACTGGTGAGTGCGGCGATCACCGCCTCACGCGGACTGGACGTAACCCCTGTCCTGTCCCCCGCGGAAGGGGCGGAGGTCACGCCATGCTCCTGATGTTTTCGGATTCTGTCGGATGGGGATGCGTACGAACCAGGTGGGAGATTTTCTTTTTCGCAAACGCTACGGGCGATTTTTCGAGATCGGCTGGGAAGTCACCTTTGGGTGGGGGCTGCAATCACCGATGAGTCCAGGCTGGCTTGTGAGTACGAAGAGACACGGATCAAGCTAGGCAGCATTGGGTTCGTCCCACGGGGCGACCGGATGCTTATTTGACTGCCCCGTTTTGCAGGATGGCTGGTGGGCTTCGCTGCGCGCCTACTACTGCCCGAAGGTACAAAAGCCCCCACCTCATGTGATAGCTGTCGCCAACCTTCTCGCAGCCCAGAATGTCCTCGATGGCCTTCAGTATCGTTGGCCCATCCGCTTTATCTATGCCGAACAGCAGGCGGGTGAACGAAACCATGCCCTCCAGGGAAGGAAACTTCCAGGCAAACGAGATCGGGTTGGCGTATTCGACGACAAAACCAGCGGATTCGAGCTCCTGCCTGGTCTTGCGCTGCGTGAGAAACAGCCCCCGGTGGCCCATGGACGAGTGCTTGTCGATAAAATCGTTGAGGAATCCGGCGGGCGGGGAGCCCTCAAGCACATCGGCCACGCACAACGTTCCGCCTTCGGCCAGCAAGCGAGCGGCCTCGCGATAGAACGGTGTCTTGTCCTCGATGTGGTGCAATCCTGCCAGGCTCAGCACCTTGTTGGCGCTGGAGGAAGGCAGCGGAATATGGCCCAGGTCTTCGCACAACACCTTTTCATCGGGCGGTTGCATCTCGCTGAGGGCGTAGAATTCCGCCGATGTCTCCACTCCGCACAGGCGGGTGTCGCCGGGAAGAAAATTCCTGAGATAGCCGCCGCCGGACGGAATATCATAGACTAGGTCCCCCGCGCGAATGTCGGCAAGG
>CAWUTX010000035.1:0-8283 GCA_963925015.1 uncultured Gammaproteobacteria bacterium | reverse complement strand
GGTGTCGCGCCAATAACTGCCCAGGCTGCGGCCGCGAAACGCCAGAAAATGCAGCGTGAAGCTCGCCCCGCCCAGAAACATGAACAGCGTGAGTATCATTTCTATGGCGGGGCTGTTGAAATAAGCGATGCTCGCGTCATGCGTGGAGAAGCCGGCCGTGGCCACCGAAGTGAAGCTGTGAAACAGCGCGTCAAACGGCGTCATGCCGGCCAGCCACAAGGCGAGCATACAGGCAACCGTGAGGCCGAGATAAATAAACCACAAGGCCTTGGCGGTCTCCTTGATGCGCGGCGTAATCTTGCTGTCCTTCATCGGCCCCGGCGTCTCGGCTTTATAGAGCTGCATGCCGCCCACGCCCAGCATGGGGAGTATGGCCACCGCCAGCACCACGATGCCCATGCCGCCCATAAACTGCAAAATGCCGCGCCACAGATTCATGGATAAGGGCAGATGATCGAGCCCGGTAAGCACCGTGGAACCGGTGGTGGTAAGCCCCGACATGGTTTCGAAATAGGCGTCCACCATGTGTGTGGTGGTGCCGACAAGCTGGAAAGGCAGCGCGCCGAACAGCGCCAGCAGCGCCCAGAACAGGCTTACGATCACAAACGCATCGCGCACGCGCAGCTCCCTGACCTGGCGGCGCACCGGCAGCCATAACAGGAGGCCGGTTGCCAGAGTAATGAGACTGGCCTTGAGAAACGGCGCAAACCCCCCGTCCTGATCGAACCAGGAAAGCACGATGCAGGGCAGCATGGTAAGGCTGAACAACATCAGCAACAGACCCATGATGCGTTGAATGACGAGGAATTGCATAGAGGCAGGGGCTAGGGGCTAGGGGCTAGGGGCGAGTAACTAGCGACTCGCCACTCGCTACTCGCCACTGTCTTACTCATATAAACGTCACGCCGACCTGGAACAGGCGTTCGACTTCGGAGATGCGTTTTTTATCGACCAGGAACAGGATCACATGGTCTTCCGCATGGATCACCGTGTCATGGTGCGCGATGATCACCTCGTCGCCGCGCACGATGGCGCCGATGGTGGTGCCGGGCGGCAGCTTGATGTCTTCGATGGAGCGGCCTGCCACCCTGGAAGAGCGGCTGTCGCCGTGCGCCACCGCCTCGATGGCCTCTGCCGCACCGCGCCGCAGCGAATGCACTACCGCGACGTCACCGCGACGCACATGCGCCAGCAGGGTTCCAATCATCGCCTGTTGTGGCGAGATCGCGATGTCGATGCTGCCGCTTTCCATCAAGTCCACGTAGGCCGCGCGATTGATAAGCGCCATCACCTTGCGTGCACCCATGCGCTTGGCGAGCATGGCGGAAAGGATATTGTCCTCGTCGTCGTTGGTGAGTGCGCAGAAAATGTCGATGTCCCCGATGTTCTCCTCCAGCAACAGGTCTTCGTCGGTGGCGTCGCCCTCGAGCACCGTGGTGTTGTGCAGCTCCTCGGAAATGGCGCGTGCGCGCGCCGGATTGTGCTCGATGAGCTTGACCTGGTAGTCCTTCTCCAGCACGGTGGCGAGACGCTTGCCGATGTTGCCGCCGCCCGCAATCATGATGCGCTTGTAGGGCTGGTCGAGGTGCCGCAGTTCGCTCATCACGGCGCGGCAGTGCTGGGTCGCCGCGATGAAAAACACCTCGTCATCGGCCTCGATCACGGTGGTGCCCTGCGGCACCACCGACTGGCCGCGCCGGTAGATCGCCACCACGCGCGTCTCCACGTTCGGCATGTGCTCACGCAGTTCGCGCAGTTCGCGCCCGACCAGAGGGCCGCCGTAATACGCCTTGACCGCGACCAGCTGCACGCGCCCGCCGGCGAAATCGAGCACCTGCAACGCGCCGGGATATTCGATCAGGTGTTGCACATAATCAGTGACCAGCCGCTCGGGGCTGATGAGCACGTCTATGGGAAACGCCTTCGGCGTGAAGAGTTGCGGATAAGAAAGATATTCCTGGGCGCGTACACGCGCGATTTTGGTGGGCGTATGAAACAGGGTATGCGCCACCTGACAGGCCGCTATATTGGTTTCGTCGCTGTTGGTGACGGCGAGGAGGATGTCCGCGTCCTCCGCCCCGGCGCGCTGCAGCACATCGGGATGCGAGGCGTGCCCCTGCACCGTGCGCAGATCGAACCGCACCTGAAGCTCCTGCAGGCGCTTGGCGTCACTGTCCACCACGGTGATGTCGTTGGACTCGCTCACCAGACTGGCGGCGACTGAGGAACCGACCTGGCCTGCGCCTAGAATGATAATTTTCATATTGTCACTCGCCTTTCACCTGCCGCACGTCGATGCCGAGCGCGCGCAATTTACGATACAAATGCGTACGCTCCATGCCGGCGAGCTTCGCTACCTTGCCGATGCTGCCGCCGGTCTTGCGCAACTGATGTTCGAAGTAGGCCTTTTCAAACTGGTCGCGCGCCTCGCGCAGCGGCAGATCGAAATCATGCGTCGCACCCAAGATCGGCGGCGCACCCGTTTGCGCGCGTGGGGCCGTGCCCAGCGCCGCCTCCACCTCTTCCAGGGCGATCTCCGCGCCGCTGCCCAGAATCAGCAGGCGCTGCACCAGATTGCGCAGTTCGCGGATATTGCCCGGCCACGGGTAATTGCGCAAGCGGTTCTGCGCGGCGACGCTAAAGCTGCGGTAGGGGAGACCCTCCTGGTTGACGAAGCCGTTGACGCAGTAATTGAGCAGCTCAGGCACATCCTCACTATGCTCGCGCAACGCCGGCACGCGCAACGGCACCACGTTGAGGTGGTAGTACAAAGCTTCACGGAAGCGCCCGGCCTGCACCTCCTGCTGCAAATCACGATGCGTGGCGGCGACGACGCGCACGTTCACTGTCACCGGCTGGGTGCCGCCGACGCGCAGGAAGCTGCGGTTTTCCAGCGCCGACAACAGGCGCGCCTGCGTGGCGCTGTCCATGTCGCCGATCTCGTCCAGAAACAGCGTGCCGCCGCTCGCCTGTTCCAGATGACCGAAATGAATCTTGTCACCCACCTCGCTGCCGAATAATTCGACGGCGGAGTTTTCGCGCGCGATGGCGGCGACCCCCACCTCGACGAACGGCCCCGCGCGGCGTGGGCTCTGCGTATGCAGGTAGCGCGCCGCCACTTCCTTGCCGCTGCCCGGCTCACCCGTGACCAGCACCCAGGTCTCATGCTGCGCGATGCGCCGCGTTTGTTCGCGTAGTTGCTGCATCACCAGGCTCTTGCCGAGCGGTTCGGCGACCGGCTGCGCCTGGCGACGCAGGCCGATATTTTCCCTGAGCAACCGGTCGGCCTCAAGCGCGCGCTCGACCGTGAGCAGCAGCTTCGCCATCGACAACGGTTTTTCTATAAAGTCGTAGGCGCCGAGGCGCGTCGCCTCCACCGCCGTCTCCACGGTGCCGTGACCGGACATCATAATGACCGGCGACGACAACACGCCACCTTCACCCCACTCCTTGAGCAGCGAGATGCCGTCGATGTCCGGCATCCAGATGTCGAGCAGCGTGAGATCGGGCCGCCGCGCCCGCCGCGCCTCGCGCGCCGCCGCGCCGCTTTCGGCCACGCTCACCTCGTAACCTTCGTCTTGCAGGATTTCCTGAACCAGACGGCGGATATCCGGCTCATCGTCCACCACCAGGATGTACGCCGCCGTCATGCCGCACCTTCGCGCACGATATCCGCCGCGCCCACTGCCACCGGCAGACGCACGATCATGCGGGTGCCGCCTTCGGGCGGGCTGTCCGTGATCAGCGTGCCGCCGTGCTCCTCCACGATTTTTTTCACGATGGCGAGCCCGAGGCCGGTGCCCTTGGGTTTGGTGGTCACGTAGGGCTCGAACAACTGCGCGCGGATCTCCTCGGGAATACCGGGCCCGTTGTCCTGCACGCACAGCTCGACGTAACGATTGCGCGCGATCTCCGTACAACGCGTACTCACGCTGATGTGTGCACCGGCCATCGCCTCCAGTGAGTTTTTGATGAGATTGTGCAGCAACTGGCGCAAACGGCCAGTGTCGGCCTCGATCTGCGGCAGGCCCACAGCGAGGTGGGTCTCGAACTGTGCGCCGCCGGTGTCGCTACGATAGAGATCGAGCACCTCACTCACCAGTTGATTGAGATCAAGCAAACGCGGACGCATCTGCGGCGTGCGCGCGTATTCGGCGAAGGCGTTCACCATCTCCTTCATCACCTCCACCTGCTGCACGATGGTGTGCGTGAGCCGATCCAGTACTTCGGCATCTTTCGCATCCATGGTCTTGAGATATTTGTGACGCAGGCGCTCGGCGGAGAGCTGGATCGGCGTCAGCGGATTGCGGAATTCATGCGCCAGGCGCCGCGCCACCTCGCCCCAGGCGGCGTCACGCTGCGCCTGCACCAGTGTGGTCACATCGTCGAACACCACCAGATGATCGGCGGCTGCCGCTCCTACATTGGGCAGCGGCGTACCACGACACACGAATACGCGTCGCCCCGCACCCGCCGTCGGCAGCATGATCTCCGCGCGCCACTCCGTGTCCGGCGTCTGTGCGTGCTGGCGCAACGTATCCACAAACGGTTGCAGCTGCGGCTGCTCATCGGCGAGGCGCGCCAGCGTGCCGCCGGCGCTGAGATCGACACCCAGCAACTGACCTGCGGCGGCGTTCGCGGTGCGCAACGTGCCCTGCCGATCCACCGTCAACACGCCCGAAGACAGGCGCTCCAGTAGCGTTGCCAGATAGGCGCGTTGCGTCTCCGCTAACTGCTGGCTCTGCTTCACATCGTCGCGCGCGAGCGCCACGCGCCGCGTCATGTCGTTGAACGACTGCACCAGAAATCCAAGCTCGTCATTGCCGGGCACCGGCAGGCGCGTGTCATAATCGCCCGCCGCCACCGCGCGCGTACCTTCAACCAGATCGCGGATCGGCGCCACCAGTCGTCGCGCGGAAAAAAACGCTGCCCACAGCGCGGTGAGCAGACTGAATGCCAGCACCAGCGAGAGTGTGAGCGTGAAACTGTATTTCAGCGGCGTGCGCAGAAAGGCAAGCTGCTTGTATTGGACGTAGGCCGACTGCACCGTATCAGCGAGCCCGCTCATGCGTTCGGCGACCGGAAACAGGGCCTGCAACACGCGGCCTTCACCGGTGGGCGTACCCGCAGACGCGGCCACGGCGACACGCACGTGCAGCCCGCTGTCAAGCACCGGATCCAGCCCCACGTAGTTCTTGCCCTGACGCAATTGCAGCAGAATGGCCTCACGCGGCACATCCGGCACCAGCGCCGATGCGTCGAAACTGCTGGAGGCGATGACACGGCCCTTCTGTGTGAGCAGGGTCAATTCATCGGCGCCGCTCCGTGCACGCAGATCATTCAGCGTCAGCGTGGCCTCGACATCACTCACGCTGGTCAGCTCCTGCGCATCGCGCGCGGTTTGTTTGAGCAACTCACGCATGCGCATATCGAGCGCGGCGCGGGAAAGATCGAGCGCGTTGCCGAGCGCCTGCTCGACGCGCACATCGAACCAGCTGTCGATACCGCGATGCAAAAAACCGACCGAAAAATAAAACACCACGGACATCGGCGCCACGGCCAGCACGATGAACATCACCAGCAGGCGCAATGTGAGGCGTGAGCCCACCACACCCGCACGGTATTGCCGCACGAGGCGCACCAGGTTGACGGCGATCAGCACCGCGAGCACCAGCAGACCGAGCGCATTGACCACCAGCAGTTGCAGGAACAGCCGCCCGAATTGCGCGGAGTTTTCCGTGATCGCGCTCATTTGATAGAGCGACACCAGCAGCAGCGCAAACAGCGCGACCATGAGCGCGACGCCAGAGGTGGGGCGCCTCAGGGCTGTAACGGCCATGTGTACCACTCGCTGGTGAGGCGCCACTGCGGTGACAAATAGGCCGGCAGCCGCAGCGGCGTCGGCAGCGCGTCGAGGTTGAGCTGTGCGCGCAGCCGCACCGTATAATTTTCGTCGGCATCGAGCAGCCGCTTGTCGAGCAGCGGCAGGTTCGTCACCTGGCCGAGTACATTTATCGCGGCCTCGGCGCTGGGAAGATTTTGCTGCACGGCGCTGTTCAGGTTTTTCACCAGATACTGCTCGGTAAGCGCGTGATAGCTCAACTGGTAACGCTGGGCGAGACGGGTCTGCTGCTCATTCCACAACCACGTACGGTGGCGCGTTACCTCGATCTGCAACTCCACCACCAGCGGCACGCCGTTCTCAAGCGCCTCCAGCACCGGCGCGCTGAACTGGTAGTCGACCTCTGCATCCAGCACGTAGACCTCGTCCATCAGCCGCACCGCGCCGCCCTGCACGCTGAGCTTTCCGGTTTCGGCTCGATTGGGCTCGGCCTGCGCGGCGGGCGTGGAGATGCCCAGCCACAGGCCGGTCACCACCACCAGCCAGACGCGCTGTCGGCTAGAGTTTGCGTAAGCGTGCATAATAAAATCCGTCCATGCCGTGACTGCCGGTGAGGATAGTACCGCCTTCTGTGTTTGCGGGTAACGCGAGCGGCTCGGCGCGCGCATCCAGTTGCCCTGCAATAAAATCGCGCACCTGATGTCCGCCCTCCTCCGGCAGCACCGAACACACCGCATACAACAACACACCGCCCGGTTTCAGCAACGGCCACAGTGCGTGCAGCAAGCGCTGCTGGGTCTGCGCCGCTGCGGCGATGTCCGTGGCCCGGCGCAGCCACTTGATGTCGGGGTGGCGGCGAATCACGCCGGTGCCCGAACACGGCGCATCGAGCAGGATGCGGTCAAACGGCCGGCCGTCCCACCAGGTCTGCGGCGCACCGGCATCGCCGTCCAGCAGAGTCGCTGTCAGCCCCAGACGGTCGAGATTTTCCCGCACGCGCGCGAGGCGCGCAGCCGAATTGTCGAGCGCCACCAATTCTAGCAGAGCGGGCTCGATTTCGAGGATATGGCAGGCCTTGCCACCCGGCGCACTACAGGCGTCCAGCACGCGTTCGCCGGGCTGTGCCGCCAGGCTGCCGGCGGCGAGCTGCGCGCCCTCGTCCTGCACCGACACCTCGCCGGCGGCAAAACCGGGCAGGCCGTCGACGCCTGTCGGCTGCTCCAGCGTCACGCCTTGCGGGCTGTATAAAGTAGCGTGCGCGGCGATGCCGGAGGCCTGCAATTGTTCCAGATATTCCGCGCGCGTAGTGCGTTGCGCGTTCACGCGCAGGCACATCGGTGCGCGCTCGTTATTGGCCGCGACGATGGCCTGCCAATCGCTCGGCCAGGCCTGCTGGAGTCGCTCCAGCAGCCAGGCGGGATGCGCGAGGCGCGCGCACTCGTCGGCATCCGCCTGCGCCAGCAGGCGCTCACTGTCACGCAGATATTGGCGCAGCACGCCATTCACCACGCCCTTGGCCCAGCCCTTGTCGAGCGCGACGGCGGCGTCCACCGTCGCGTCTACTGCGGCATGCGCGGGCAGACGCAGATAAATGAGTTGGTACAGGCCGGCGAGCAGCAGGCAATGGATGTCCTTGTCCCGCTGCTTGAACGGCGTGCTCAACAAACGCGCCAGCACGGCCTCCAGCCGCAAATGCCAGCGCAGCACGCCATAGCACATCTCTTGCGCCAGACCGCGCTCGCGCGGCAGGGAGAGGTGCGCCAATTGCGGCGCGAGCACCTCGCTCAGCGATTTGCGCTGCTCCAGCACCTGCATCAGCGTGTGCGCCACCACCGTCCGGGTATTGGCCGCCATTGCACCGTTAGCCCAAGGTCACGTGATGCAGGGAGTGGGCGTTGAGAAAGTCGCGCGCGCTCATGGGGCGTCCGCCCGGCAGTTGTAATTGCGTGATGCGCAATACACCGTCACCGCAGGCGACGTCGATGCCCGCAGCGCTGGCCTCCATAACCGTGCCCGGCGCAACGCTCACCGCTTGCGGCACTGCATGAGCGGCAAGTATGCGCAGCGGCTCATCGCGCCAGCGCGTGCAGGCCACCGGCCAGGGATTAAACGCGCGCACCTTGCGCTCATTCATCAGTGCCGTTTCGCGCCAGTCGATCACGGCTTCACGCTTGTCGATCTTCGGCGCATGACACGCCAGGCGCTCGTCCTGCGCCTCGGCCTTGAGTGCGCCGCGCGCAATATCGGGGAGCGCGCCGAGCAGGGTCTCGGCACCGAGGCGCGCAAGGCGGTCGTGCAAATCTCCTGCGCTGTCGGCGGGCAGAATCGAACAGCTACGCCGCACCAGCATAGCGCCGGTGTCGAGACCTTTGTCCATCTGCATCAGGGTGATGCCGGTTTCGCTGTCGCCCGCGAGCAGGGCGCTCTGGATCGGCGCGGCG
>CAWUTX010000034.1:0-10511 GCA_963925015.1 uncultured Gammaproteobacteria bacterium | reverse complement strand
GCAGGGTGCAAAGCAGGTGATCGTGCAGAAGGTGCGCGAGGCCGAGCGTGCGCAGGTGGTGGAGGCGTACCAGGAGCGTGTGGGCGAACTGGTCACCGGCGTGGTGAAGCGCGTCGAGCGCGGCAACGTACTGCTGGATCTCGGCAACAACGTCGAGGCGCTGGTCAGCCGCGACGACATGATTCCGCGCGAGCCGGCGCGTCCGGGCGACCGCCTGCGCGGTTACCTGCGCGAGGTGCGCGCCGAGGCGCGCGGCCCGCAGTTGTTTATCAGCCGCACCGCGCCTGAATTGCTGATTGAATTGTTCAAGCTGGAGGTGCCAGAAATCGGCGCCGGTCTGATCGAGATCAAGGGCGCCGCGCGCGACCCCGGTCTGCGCGCCAAGATCGGCGTCAAGGGTAACGATGCGCGCATCGATCCCGTCGGCGCGTGTGTCGGCATGCGCGGCTCGCGCGTGCAGGCGGTGTCGGGCGAACTCGCGGGCGAGCGCGTGGACATCATCCTGTGGAATGAAAATCCGGCGCAGTACGTGATCAACGCCATGTCGCCCGCCGAGGTGCAGTCCATCGTGGTGGACGAGGAAACACACAGTATGGATGTGGCCGTGGCCGAAGACCAGCTCTCGCAGGCCATTGGGCGCAACGGCCAGAACGTGCGCCTCGCCAGCCAGCTCACCGGCTGGGAGCTGAACGTGATGACCGAGACGCAGGCCGAGGAAAAGAGCGAGGGCGAATCCGAAGTGCTGCGCAAGCTGTTCATGGATCAGCTCGATGTGGACGAAGACGTCGCCGTGATTCTGGTGCAGGAAGGCTTTTCGAGTATTGAAGAAGTGGCCTACGTGCCGACGCAGGAGATGCTCGCCGTCGAAGAGTTCGACGAGCAGATGGTGGAGGAACTGCGCAGCCGCGCCAAAGACGTACTGCTCACGCGCGCCATCGCCAGCGAAGAGGTGCTGGGCACGGCGCAGGCCGCGCCCGATCTGCTGGCCATGGAAGGTATGGACCCGCGCCTCGCGCAGCGACTGGCCAGCCGTGGCATAGTGACCATGGAAGACCTCGCCGAGCAGGCCGTGGATGACCTGCTCGATATTGACGGTATGGACAAGGAGCGCGCCAGCCAGCTCATCATGACGGCGCGCGCGCCGTGGTTCGCTAACGAAGACCAAGGTTCCTGAGAATATAAATGGCTGACGTTACCGTAAAGCAGTTCGCTGATGTGGTGGGCATCTCCGTTGACCGCTTGCTGGTGCAGTTGGGCGAGGCGGGTTTCGCGGAGAAGGGCGCCGACGACGCCATCAACGACAGTGAAAAGGTGCAGCTACTGGCCTATTTGAGGCGCAGCCACGGCGCGGGTGAGGAGCATGACGCCGGCGCCGCCGAGCCGCGCAAGATCACCTTGAAACGCAAGACGGTGAGTGCGCTCAAGCACACGGGCGCACAGGGCAAGGTGAAGACGGTCAACGTCGAAGTGCGCAAGAAGCGCACCTACGTCAAACGCAGTGTGCTCGAAAGCGAAGACGCCGAGCGCGTGGCGGCGGAAGAGGCGGTGCAGCGTGCCGCAGTAGAGGCAGAGCAGCAGCTTGAAGAAAAGCTGAAGGCCGAGGCGCAGGTCACCGCGCGTCTTGCAGAAGATACCCGGTTGCAGGCCGAGGCCAAGCTCAAGGCCGAGCAGGAGCCCACCCCCAAGGGCGCCGTTGCCCCTGTCGCCGTAGTGGTGACACCCGCCAAGCCGACCGTGCCTGACAAGGTTGAGAAGAAGCCCAAGTGGCGTGGCGCACGCGATGGCGGCACCAAGTATGGCCGCGAAGAGTTGCACATCGCCGCCGATATCACCGGCCGACGCAAGAAAAAACACCGCGCCAGCGGCGTGGTGATGAGCGGTGCGCCCAAGCATAGCTTCGAACGTCCCACCGCACCTATCGTGCATGAGGTAGGCATTCCGGAAACCATCACGGTGGCGGAGCTCGCGCAACGCATGTCGGTGAAGGCCGCCGAAGTCATTAAGGTGATGATGAAGCTCGGCAGCATGGCCACCATCAACCAGGTCATCGACCAGGCCACCGCCGCGATTGTGGTCGAGGAAATGGGCCACGTCGCCAAGCTGCTGGCAGAGAATGAACTGGAGGCGGAGCTGGGTCAGGAAGAACAGGTGGGCGAGCAGTTTGCACGCGCGCCGGTGGTGACCATCATGGGCCACGTGGATCACGGCAAGACCTCGCTGCTCGATTACATCCGCCGCACCAAGGTGGCGAAGGGCGAGGCGGGCGGCATCACGCAGCACATCGGCGCCTACCATGTGGAAACGCCGAAGGGCATGATTACCTTTCTCGATACGCCCGGCCACGCCGCTTTCACCGCGATGCGCGCGCGCGGCGCCAAACTCACCGATATTGTAGTATTAGTGGTCGCCGCCGACGACGGCGTCATGCCGCAGACCATCGAGGCGATTCAGCACGCCAAGGCCGCCTCCGTGCCCATCGTGGTGGCGGTGAACAAGATCGACAAACCCGAGGCCGACGCGGAGCGCGTGCGGCAGGAGCTCGTCACGCACGAGGTGGTCCCTGATGACTGGGGCGGCGATACGATTTTCGCCAGCGTCTCGGCCAAGACCGGCGCCGGTGTCGATGCCCTGCTCGATGCGATTCTGGTACAGGCCGAGGTGCTGGAGCTCAAGGCACACAAGGATGTTGCGGCCTCCGGCGTAGTGGTGGAGTCGAGCCTAGACAAGGGTCGCGGCCCGGTCGCCACAGTGCTGGTGCAGAACGGCGTGCTGCGCAAGGGCGATATGCTGCTGGCCGGTTCCGAGTTCGGACGTGTGCGTGCGCTGCTGGACGAAAACGGCGCGCAGGTGGACGAAGCCGGGCCGTCGGTGCCGGTGGTGGTGCTGGGATTATCCGGCACGCCCAATGCGGGCGACGACGTGCTGGTGGTGAAGGACGAGCGCAAGGCGCGCGAGATCGCGCTGTTCCGCCAAGGCAAATTCCGCGATGTAAAGCTCGCACGCGAACGCGCGGTGACGCCGGAAAATGTCTTCACCCAACTCGAAGAAGGCAAGCTCAGCACGCTCAATATCATCATCAAGGCCGACGTGCAGGGCTCCGCCGAGGCGCTTACGGAGTCGCTGAAGAAGTTGTCCACGGACGAGGTGCGGGTGAGAATTCTCTCCAGCGGCGTGGGCGGCATCAACGAATCTGATGTCACTCTCGCCATGGCCTCGCGCGCCCTGCTGGTCGGTTTTAACACGCGCGCCGACGTCACGGCGCGGCGGCTGGTGTCCGAGCACGGCGTGGATCTGCGCTACTACAGCGTGATCTATAACGCGATCGACGAAGTGCGCGCCGCGATGACCGGCATGCTGGCGCCGGAATTCCAGGAGCAGATCGTTGGCCTGGCCGAGGTGCGCGACGTCTTCAAGTCATCCAAACTGGGCGCGATCGCGGGCTGTATCGTGTCGGAAGGTGTGGTGCGGCGCAATAACCCCATCCGTGTGCTGCGCGATAACGTGGTGATCTATCAGGGTGAGCTGGAGTCACTGCGCCGCTTCAAGGACGATGTGAACGAAGTGCGCTCGGGCACCGAATGCGGCATCGGCGTCAAGAACTACAACGACGTCAAACCCGGCGACCAGATCGAGGTATTCGAACGCGTGCAGGTAACACGTAAACTCTAGTCATTAGTGGCGAGTAGCGAGTGGCTAGTAGCTAGGAAAAACAGGATGAACTTTAATGTTGCGCCCCTAGCTACTCGCCACTAGCCACTCGCCCCTGTCTTTAAATATGAAAGAATACAGCCGCACCCTACGCATTGCCGAAGAGATCAAGCGCGATATCGCCGCTCTGGTTCAGAGCGAGTTGCAGGATCCGCGCATCGGCATGGTGACGGTTTCCCGTGTTGAAATCTCGCGCGATATGGTGCACGCCAAGATATTCATTACCCTGCTGGATGATGCTCATGATCTCCGCAAGAGTTTGCAAGGATTGAACCATGCAGCGGGCTTTTTGCGGCGGGCGCTGGCGAAGCGCCTGCGCCTGCGCATAGTGCCTCAACTACGTTTTGTGCATGACGAGAGTGTCGTGCGCGCTGCGCGCCTGACCGCGCTGATCGACGCCGCAGTAGCGGCCGACCGTGACCCCGCCAAACAGCATGACAAACCCTGAGCAGCCGCCGCGTCGCGCCGCCAAGGGGCGCGACGTAGACGGTATTCTGCTGCTCGATAAACCCTCCGGCATCACCTCCAACGCGGCGCTGCAAATCGCCAAGCGTCTCTATCAGGCGCGCAAGGCCGGGCATTGCGGCAGCCTTGATCCGCTGGCCAGCGGTCTGTTACCGCTGTGTTTCGGCGAGGCGACCAAGGTCGCGGGCTTTCTGCTTAACACCGGCAAGCGTTATGAGGTGCGCTGCAAGCTCGGCGTCACCACCACCACCGGCGATGCGGAGGGCGAGATACGCGAGGTGCGCCATGTTGAGGAATATTCCGGCGCCACACTTGCGCACGTGCTGACGGACTTTCTGGGCGAGCAACAGCAGGTGCCACCCATGCACTCCGCGCTCAAGCAGCAGGGCCAGCCGCTTTACAAGCTCGCCCACCGTGGCCTCTCGGTCGAACGCGCGCCGCGCACCATCACCATTCACGAACTACATCTGCTGCACTACGCCGCTGATGAGCTGGCGCTCGAGGTGGCGTGTTCCAAGGGCACCTATATCCGCACTTTGGTGGAGGATATCGGTGCGCGCCTCGGCTGCGGGGCCCATGTCACCGCCTTGCGCCGCACTGGGTTTGGCAATTTCAGCGTTGCACACACGGTCACGCTGGAGTCCTTGCAGGCGCTGCATGATCCGGCGGAGTTCGATGCGCTGTTGCTGCCCATGCAAACCGCGCTGGAAGGCTGGCCCCAGGTGAGGCTGTCGGAGGACACGGCCTATTACCTGCAACGCGGCCAGGCGGTGTTTGTGCCGCAGGCCCCGACGGCGGGCTGGGTCTCACTCTACGGGGCCGACGACCATTTTATCGGTATGGGGGAAATGCTGGATGATGGCCGCGTCGCCCCGCGCCGCCTGATTGCCAAGGGGTAACCAAGGTAAATTGAAGCGGCATTCGCCTTTTCATCGGCGGCCTTTTCCGCTAGAATAGTCCGCTCTCATTTGATTGAATATAGATATCAGGAGTCGAGCATGCCGCTCAATGTTGAACTGAAGAGCAAGGTTGTAAAGGACTACCAGCGTTCCGCCATCGACACCGGTTCGCCCGAGGTACAGGTCGCGTTGCTGTCCACCCACATTGACCAGTTGTCCGGTCACTTCAAGGCGCACATCCACGACCACCACTCGCGTCAGGGTTTGCTGCGCATGGTGAGCCAGCGGCGCAAGCTGCTCGATTACCTCAAAAGGAAGAATGTGGAGAGTTACCGCAAACTTATTCAACGACTGGGTCTGCGTAAATAAATAGCAGACCTGCGTTACTTTACCGTCCACAGCTGATTTGCCGTCCATCGCCGAAGGAATCCATCCGTGCCCTCCATCAAAAAGACCTTTCAGTACGGTGACCATGCGGTCACTATCGAAACCGGCGAGATAGCGCGCCAGGCCTCCGGCGCCGTCATGATCAGTATGGGCGACACCGTGGTGATGGTGACTGCGGTCGGCCTCAAGGAAGTGAAGGAGGGGCGTGACTTCTTTCCGCTCACCGTCAACTACCAGGAACGCACCTACGCCGCCGGCAAAATCCCCGGCGGCTTTTTTAAGCGCGAAGGGCGTCCGAGCGAAAAGGAAACCCTCACCTCACGCCTGATCGACCGCCCGCTGCGCCCGCTGTTCCCCAAGGGCTTTCTCAATGAAGTGCAGGTGATTGCCACCGTGGTGTCGATTGATCCGGAGATCGATTCGGATATTCCGGCCCTGCTCGGTGCATCAGCGGCGGTGGCCCTTTCCGGTATCCCGTTCAGCGGCCCCATCGGCGCCGCGCGGGTCGGTTATTGCGACGGAGCATATTTACTCAACCCCAGCCGTACCCAGTTGCAGGGCTCGGCGCTCGATCTCGTAGTGGCCGGCACTGAAAACGCCGTGCTGATGGTGGAGTCGGATGCGCACGAACTGCCGGAAGAGGTGATGCTGGGCGCGGTGATGTTTGGTCACGAACAGATGCAGATAGCCATCAAGGCGATCCGCGAACTGGCCGCTGCGGCGGCCCAGCCCGCGTGGAGCTGGCAGCCCACCGCCAAGGATGCTGATCTGCTGGCTGCGGTCTCAGCGGCAGGCGAGAGCGCCATCAACGAGGCCTATCAGTTGCGTGAGAAGCAGGCGCGTCAGCAACGTCTGGCGGAGATTCGCGCTACCCTTCTGGCCAAGCTGGCTCCGGAAGGGTCGGGTAAGGCCGATGCCGTCAAGCACGCTGTCGGATCATTGGAAAAGAAAGTCGTGCGTGGACGCATCCTCAAGGGTGAGCCGCGCATCGACGGACGTGACGCGCGCAGCATACGCCCGATCACGGTACGCACCGGCGTGTTGCCGCGCACCCACGGTTCCGCGCTGTTCACGCGCGGCGAGACGCAGGCGCTGGTAGTCGCCACGCTCGGCACTGGGCGCGACGCGCAGCTCATTGACGCCATTGAGGGCGGGCGCAAAGAGCCGTTCATGCTGCACTACAATTTCCCACCCTCCTGCACCGGCGAGACCGGCATGGTGGGCAGCCCCAAGCGCCGCGAGATCGGTCACGGCCGCCTCGCCAAGCGCGGCATCGCTGCGGTGATGCCGAATGCGGACGAATTCCCCTACGTGATCCGTGTAGTGTCAGAGATCACCGAGTCGAACGGATCGAGCTCAATGGCCAGCGTGTGCGGCAGCAGCCTAGCGTTGATGGATGCCGGCGTGCCGCTCAAGGCACCGGTCGCGGGCATCGCCATGGGCCTGATCAAGGAAGGCGACGGTTTCGCGGTGCTGTCCGACATCCTGGGTGACGAAGATTATCTGGGCGACATGGACTTCAAGGTGGCCGGCAGCGCGAAGGGTGTGACGGCGTTGCAGATGGACATCAAGATCGACGGCATCACGCGTGAGATCATGGAAGCGGCGCTGGCACAGGCGAAGGAAGGCCGTCTGCATATTCTCGGCATCATGAACCAGGTGCTTTCCGAGGCGCGCGGCCAGATGTCCGATTACGCCCCGCGCATCATCAGCTTCAAGATACACCCGGACAAGATACGCGATGTGATCGGCAAGGGCGGCGCCACGATACGCGCCATCACCGAAGAAACCGGCGCGACCATCGACATCGTAGACGACGGCACCGTAAAGATCGCCTCGGTGGACAAGGCCGCCGGTCTGGAAGCGCGCCGCCGCGTGGAAGAGATCACCGCCGACGTCGAAGTCGGCCGCATCTACGAAGGGCGCGTGGCCAAGCTGATGGACTTCGGCGCGTTCGTCACCATCCTGCCGGGCCGCGACGGTCTAGTGCATATCTCGCAGATTTCCGAAGAGCGCGTCGAGAACGTAAGCGACAAGCTGACCGAGGGCGAAGTGGTGCGCGTCAAGGTGCTCGAGGTCGACAAGCAGGGCCGCATCCGCCTCAGCATGAAGGCCGTGCTCACCGATTGATCTGTACATAGTAATCGTAGGTCACGCTGCGCAGCTGCGTGACGGAGCTACCGGGCCCTGCACAGGGCCCGGTCTTATCTTCCCTATATCTTCTTGTGCTGCCCGTCGCAGTAAGGCGGCGTCAGCGTGCGCTTGCAGCCGCACAGTGCCACCTGGGTTTTTTCCGTGAGACTGAAGGCCACCGGCGTGATGTCGGTGCCCTGGTGTGAACCGTCGCAAAACGGCTGCTTGGCCGAGCGGCCACAGGCGCACCACCAGTACTGGCCGGGTTCCAGCTCCAGCATATAGGGAAATTTTTGCGCAATCACGGCCTCTGTCATAATATCCTCCAGTTTCAGTGAGCAAGCGGGAATCCGATCCGCCGATTATAGCGCAGCACAACTCATGAATATCCTATGCATTTCATGCGCGATACCCGGCACGCTGTAACCCATCCCACCAGCATCATGCCTGACATGCACGCGCGTCTGCGCGTCGAAAACCTCGTCAGTCACAACCTCGGGCCGGTCAGTCTCAGTCTCGACGCAGGCGAATGCGTGTGTCTCTCCGGCCCGTCGGGCGCGGGCAAGACCTTGCTGCTGCGCGCCATGGCCGACCTCGACCCGCATACCGGGCAGGTGCTGCTCGATGGCGTCGAGTGCCAGCACCTGCGCGCGCACGAGTGGCGCCGACGCGTTGCCATGCTGCCGGCGGAGAGCCATTGGTGGCGGCCCACAGTGGGCGAGCATTTCCTTCATGCCGCTGTGATCCCGGTCGAGTCGTTGGGATTTGAGCGTGGAGTGATGGCGTGGCAAGTGAGCCGCCTGTCGAGCGGCGAACGTCAGCGGCTCGCGCTGCTGCGTATGCTCACCTATCAGCCCCAGGTGCTGTTGCTGGATGAGGTGAGCGCCAATCTGGATGCGGAGAATGTGCGCCGCGTCGAGACACTGATCGCCGCCTATCGCGCGGAGCACAACGCTGCGGTGCTGTGGGTGAGTCACGACATGGAACAGATCGCGCGCATCAGTACGCGTCACTGCATACTCGCTGACGGCAAACTGGTGAACCCATGAATGTCATTGCCTTGAGCCCGTGGTCGCTCGCGCTGGCGGCCGTGCTGGTGCTCGCGCTGGCCCTGCTTTCGCTGCGCCTGCGGCTCGGGATTGCGCAGGAGATCATCGTTGCGGCCATACGCACCACAGTGCAGTTGCTGCTGGTCGGCCTGGTGCTGAAGGCGGTATTCGCCAATGTTCACCTGGGCTGGGTCACCCTCATTGCCTGCGTGATGCTGCTCATCGCCGGGCGCGAGGTGGTCGCGCGCCAGCGCCACGCTTATACCGGTGCCTGGGGCTTCGGGATGAGCACGTTCTCGATGTTCATCTCATCGTTTTCCGTCACGCTGCTGGCGCTCACGGTGCTCATCGGCACCACGCCATGGTATGAACCGCAATACGCGATCCCGCTACTCGGCATGATGCTCGGCAACACCATGAGCGGCGTGGCTCTGGCGCTCGACCGCCTCACCCAGACGGCGTGGTATCAGCGCGCGCAGATCGAGGCGCGATTGTTGCTGGGCCAGACATGGGCCGAGAGCGTGAGCGATATGCGTCGTGACGCTGTGCGCGTCGGACTGACCCCCACCATGAATGCCATGGCCGCAGCGGGTGTAGTGAGTCTGCCCGGCATGATGACCGGCCAGATACTCGCAGGCAGTCCACCGATGGAAGCGGTAAAGTATCAGATACTGGTGATGTTTTTGATCACCGCCGCCACCGGCCTTGGCACCCTCGTGGCGGTATGGCTAGGTGCACGCCGCTTATTCGATGAGCGTGAACGTCTGCGCCTCGACCGTTTGCGGCCTGAATAAATCAGGGCTTCCCTAAGCAATATATGGCCCTTTTGAGTGAGGCTCCAAGCCATCAGCAACGTCCGACAGCGCTGCTCTCCAGCTTACCCAAATTCGCCAACCTGTCATTCTGATCCATCCGCAGTTACGATATATCGTTGCCGCTACGAGGTATGAGGAAGTAATGCGGCGCGGCACGGCCACGGAGCAGCCCGAGCGAACGCGCAGCGGACAACGTCGTCGCTCGCGAGGTTCGCGCAGCATTAGTTGGGCCGTTACTAATCGCTGGCCGCATCGCAGAATCGCTGTCAGGCACTGCGCTGAAAGTGGTCGGAAGTTGTCCGGATGGCCCCGAGGATGCCGCATTACATCGCGACCTCGAGCCTACCGCCGGCTACGCTCGCGCGATGTTCGAAGAAGCACTCGTACGCGTAGCCGTCGCAGAAGGTTTTCCTTTTCCACCATTATCGCTGAGAAAAAAATGAATCTTTTCGCTGCATTGCGTGCTGCGCCACCCCCGGCAGTCGTGCTCGGTTTCGCGGGATTAATTCCATTTGTGGGGCTAGCACTGCTGGTCGCACTCGCTCCAGTGCCGTGGTATGCATTTTGGCTTGGCACACTCTCCCACTATGGCGCGCTCATTCTGTCCTACGTCGGGGCACTTCACTGGGGCTACGCAGTACACATCGGTGCGCGAGGTGCGCGCGCATGGGTGCAATATGGCTGGAGTGTGCTGCCCTGCCTTATTGGCTGGGTGTCGCTGCAACTACCGGTGTGGACCGCACTTCGAGTACAGGCGGCGGCATTAGTGCTGTGTTATTCGTTCGATTGCATGATGGCGCGCTCGCAGTCGTTGCCTGCGTGGTTGCTTCCCTTGCGCGCCGCCCTGACCGCAATCGGTGCAACGTCTTTGCTTTGCGCGAGCTTGGTATGAGCCATCCCCCGCAACCACAACTTCAGTCAATTTCGCGCAGTATTTTTATTAATCATACTCCGGGCATTCTGACCATTACCGATGCCAACACCACGATAGGCTACTGTCGCTACAACGAATCTGGCGAAATTGAGTATATCTTTGTCAACAGCGCATTTCGGCG
>CAWUTX010000033.1:0-3864 GCA_963925015.1 uncultured Gammaproteobacteria bacterium | reverse complement strand
CCATTTAAAGTGGTACGCGAGCTGGGTTTAGAACGTCGTGAGACAGTTCGGTCCCTATCTGCCGTGGGCGTAGGAAAATTGAGAGGAGCTGCTCCTAGTACGAGAGGACCGGAGTGGACGAACCTCTGGTGTACCGGTTGTAACGCCAGTTGCATCGCCGGGTAGCTAAGTTCGGACGGGATAACCGCTGAAAGCATCTAAGCGGGAAGCCCCCCTCAAGATTAGATCTCCCTGAGAGCTTGACTCTCCTAAAGGTCCGTCGAAGACTACGACGTTGATAGGCTCCGTGTGTAAGCGCAGTAATGCGTTGAGCTAAGGAGTACTAATTGACCGTGAGACTTGACCATATAACACCCAAGTGGTTTGGGCGTTATGATGGCATGTGCGCATACCCAAGACGTTGCAACAACTTCCCGATTTTTTACCGATAGCGGTGCTGTCGGTAAGCCAGTTTGCCTGGCGGCCATAGCGAACGTGAACCACCCGATCCCATTCCGAACTCGGAAGTGAAATCGTTCAGCGCCGATGATAGTGTGGGGCTTCCTCCATGTGAAAGTAGGACACTGCCAGGTTCTATTCCCGTAACCTCGATGATCGCAAGATCATCGAGGTTATTTTTTTGGCGAGGTGTGACTCCGCCCGTTGCCTTATACCCCATCGATTGCCATCATAAGCACGCGGCTTGAAGCGTGCTGCCATAACTCGTGAACAATAAAGGACATCTCTAAAAATGATGGATTTTGCTTCAAGACAAGGCGCAGCGCCGTCGAGCAGCGCAGCATACAAGTCAGTATGTGAGCAGCGGAGACAAGCTGTAACGCAGTATTGGAGCAAAAGACGCATTTTTAGAAGTGCCCTAAAGGAGCTGCCATGAACAAGCTGCTAATACTTGCGCTGTGCCTGATGGCGGGGCCTGCGTGGGGTGAAGTGTATAAATGCCGGGATGGCGACGGGAATACGGTGTATGGCGATACACCGTGCGGGCAGGCGGTGCCGTTGCCGGAAGTGGCGAAAAAGGCCAAGCCTGCGCAGGGCTTGCGGCCGGAGGAAAAGCAGCGTCTGCGCAAAGTAGAGGCCAGGGAGGCGACTGAACGCAAGGACGACAAACAGCGCAGGCAGGAAGAGAAGGCCACGCAGCGCCGTGTGGAGCAGGATGCTAAATCATGCCGCAGCGCAAAACGGCGTATCACCGAGATTGAAGAGGAATTGCGTCAGGGCTACAAAGCCAAGCGCGGTGAGCAGCTGACGCGCAAACTCGGGGAGTACAGGGAAGACGTGGGAATTTACTGTAAATAATAGGGCTATTCGCCCGCCACCGTCATGCTCTCAATCAGCAGCGAGCCGGTGCGGATGTTGCCGCGCGGGTCGATGTCGTTGCCTACCTCCACCAGGTGCTGATACATATCGCGCAGGTTGCCGGCGATGGTGATTTCCTCCACCGGGAATTGAATGGCGCCGTTCTCCACCCAAAAGCCCGCCGCGCCGCGCGAGTAATCGCCGGTGACGGTGTTGACGCCGGAGCCGAGCAGTTCGGTGACGAGCAGGCCCGTGTTCATGATGCGCAGCAGACCCTCAAGATTATTCTGGCCCGGATCAATAAACAAGTTGTGTACGCCCCCCGCGTTGCCGGTGGTTTGCAGGCCGAGTTTGCGCGCGGAATAGCTGTCGAGCACATAGCCTTGCAGGATGCCGCCCTGCACCAGGTCGCGCGCGCGCGTCGCCACGCCTTCGTTATCAAACGGTGCGCTGCCGAGTCCGCGCTTAATGTGCGGCTGTTCGTGGATGTGAACATGATCCGGGAATACACGCTTGCCCAGATGGTCGAGCAGGAACGAAGACTTGCGGTACAGGTTGCCGCCGCGTATCGCGCTGATAAAGTGTGACAGCAGGCTGGCGGCGGCATTGGCCTCGAAGATGACCGGTGTCTGCTGCGTGTTGAGGCGGCGTCCGTTCAGGCGCCGCAGGGTGCGTTCGGCAGCGCGCCTGCCGACGTGCAGCCCGTCTTCCATCTCGTGCCGGGCACGCGCGACGCTGTACCAGTAGTCGCGTTGCATCGAGGTGCCGTCCTGTCCGATCACCGCGCAACTGATGCTGTGGCGCGTGCTGGGGTAGCTGCCGCTGAAGCCGTGGCTGTTGGCGTACACGTACAACCCTTCGTGACTGGTGACGCTGGCGCCTTCCGAATTGGTGATGCGGGCGTCGAGCGTGCGCGCCTCGGCTTCGCATTCCTGCGCGAGTTGTATGGCGTGCCCGGCGTCGAGCGCCCAGGGATGGCACAGGTCGAGGTCGGGTATCGCACGCGCCATGAGTGCGGCGTCGGCAAGTCCGGCGCAGTTATCCTCTGCCGTGAAGCGCGCGATGTTGCTCGCCGCGCGCACGGTCTCCTGCACGGCTTTAGGGCTGAAGTCGGAGGTGCTGGCGGAGCCTTTACGCTGGCCGAAGTACAGCGTCACGCCGAGACCTTTGTCGCGCTGGTGCTCGAGGGTCTCGACCTCGCCCATGCGCACGGTGACGGAGAGGCCGGTCTCCATGCTGACGGCGGCCTCGGCAGCACTCGCGCCTTGTGCCCGTGCTTCGCGCAGGATGTCTGCGATCACTTCCTGGAGCTGGCCGTTGTACTGTGGGACGAGAGTGGAGGGCATGGTATTCCTGGTGTTCGAAGCGTGCACGCCGAGACAGAGTGCCGGCGGGAATTTTACACCATTCCCGGCAGCGGCTGACGCTGTTTCAGCGCAGGCAGTACCAGAAAAGCCCTGGAGCTGCGGGGGTGAGGTACCCGCAGCTCCAGGGTGAAAGAGGATTTAAAGGGGTAGGCTGGTTGTGGAGCCAGATTGACCAGGCAATCCACCTTCCAGCGGCATGGTGTAGGCGACGGTGATTGCCTGGATATATTTTTCCATGGTTTCGTTGGTGAGCGTGAGTAGAGCAGGGTTGCTTTTCCAGTCGCCCCACACACGAGACATGACCGCATCGTAGATGTCAGGATGGTAGTCTTTTTCATCGCCCATGACGAGGATGCGAAAGAGACATTCGTCGAGTGCGTGATAAATGTGGTTGAGATTGTCCGCTGCGCGCTGTTCCTGGCCGGTCCAATCGCCTACCGTGCTTGCGTTACAGAGATACTTGCTGAGTGTGATCATAATCAGACCCTCCTCGGATGGTGCCAGGGGCTGCTGATGGGCAATCCCCGCTACACCGGATACGCCGCCTGTCCGACCGTACTGCGCCGAACATTCAAATGCAGCCTACGCCCGCGGGTGGCAAGATGCAAGAGGTATGCAAGGGTGCCGCTAGGCCCGGTTTAAGGCTGGTGCGTCTCGGCGGTTAATACGGGGGTGTTAGGCCTATACCGCCCAGCCGGCGAGCACCATGAGCGCGATGATGACGATCCAGGCGACCAGCGTGCGCCACACCAAGGCCTGCGCCGATTTGATCTCATGTATCTCGGCCTGTACGTCTTCGAGCACGGGGGGCGTGGTTTCTTCGTTGAGCTGCAATGCCCCGATGCCGCTCGTCATCAGTACGCCGACGCTGGAGTCTTCCCATCGGCCTGCCCAGCGAGCCCTCGATTCGCGCCAATGCGAGAGTGCGTCTACAAAGCTGCCGGTGGCGGCGTAGCCCAGTGCGACCAGGCGCGCGGGGATCCAGTCGAGAATGGCATGCAGGCGTGCCGCCGCCTGGGCGAATTCGCTGATGCCGCGCTCCCTGGCGGTGAATTGTTTCAGCGTCAAGGATAGCCGGTAAAGGACGGCGCCGAACGGCGGCAGGAGGGCGAACCAGAACAGCACCGCAAACACACGCTGGTTCGACTGCACCAGTATCGACTCGGTGACGGCGCGGTTCAGGTGAAAGCTGGGGCCGGAG
>CAWUTX010000032.1:0-4202 GCA_963925015.1 uncultured Gammaproteobacteria bacterium | reverse complement strand
TGGGTCTGGCCGGTAACTTCGGCACCGTAGCCCTCGGCGCCCATGGCCAGCCTTACAAGACGGCCACCGGCGGTCTGGAGCTGTTCGGCGACACCATCGGCGATCCCCGTGGTTCCGTCACCAATGGCCGCGGCTATTTCCATACTGGCATCAGTGATGCCGTGATCTGGTTCCTGCCTAACATGAACGGCTTCAGCGGTCATGTGCAGTGGGGTTCGGAAGATGGCGGCAATAGAGAGATTAATGACAATCAATCGAATCCCTGGGGGCGCGCAGGTCAACTACAGCAACGGCCCGCTGTATGTCACCCTGGCCCATGCCGATGAAGACTGGTCGCCTGCATCGAATTCATTCTCGGCCACCAAAGTGGGCGCCAGCTACGCGTTTGGCGACACCAAGCTCGTGGGTACCTATGAGCGGAATGATGATAAGGGTAGCGATGGTAAATACAATTCCTACTCGCTGGGTGTAGCGCAGAGCTTCGGCGCCAATACCGTCAAACTCCAGTATGCGAAGGAAGATGAAAATGACAGCAGCCTGTGGGCGGTAGGTCTGGATCATGCCCTGTCCAAGCGCACCCAGCTGTTCGCCTTGTACGCCGATGGCGACGACATAGTCAACGCGTACGAAGGCGATAATGGTAAGCTCCTTGATAGCGGTATTGAAGTCGGCATCTCGCACAGCTTCTAAGCAGTTAATAATTATTAAAGTTGTTTCGACGGGCGCCTTCGGGCGCCCGTTTTTTATGTGCGCTGTATCAAGGCTGGCCTCAAGGGGGTTGGCTCCTCATCTTAATCGGGTATAGACTTACAGGTAGCAGGAGACCACTATGGGCGCTATCTCGTACAAACGTTTCCGGAAAAACCCGGACAAGGTGATCGAAGAAGTCATTGACGCCGAAGAGGCGGTCACGGTCACGCGCGAGGACGGCCGTGACGTGGTGATTATGCTGGCGAAGGAACTCGATTCGTGGAAGGAAACCCGGCACCTGCTCGGCAGTAAGAAGAACGCCGCGCGCCTGCGTTCGGCGGTCAAGGAAATCGAGGCTGAGGTTGCCCGCCGTCGTTGAGGTTTGGTGGTCAAAGCGCGCGCGTGAGGATATCGCTTACTGGCGTAAGCGCGATCCTTCCCTCGTGGCGCGTATCGAATCCCTTATCGCCGATATCAAGCGTAACCCGTTTACCGGTCTCGGCAAACCCGAGCCACTCAAGCATGCGCTGGCTGGCTTCTGGTCGCGTCGTATCACCCAGGAACATCGCCTGGTCTACCGCGTCGAAGAGGGCGTAATCTACATCGCCCAGTGCCGATTCCACTACGACAAGTAACTCCATTTCCCGTTAAAAAGTGCGATTTTGTAGGTTGGGTTAGGCGAAGCCGTAACCCAACAATCAACGGGTCAAATGGCGATATCTGTTGGGTTACGCCGCTTTGCGTCTAACCTAACCTACGCAAAGCATTAAGAAGGACCGTGAGGGTCAGGTCTATATTCGTATCATGATGGGTTACGCTGGTGTCGTGAGGTGCAATTATAAAGTCAGCTTCGCGTTACTTTTTTCTGAGCCTCTTACCCACCCGCTTAGCTTCCGCAAGTAGATTCAGCCAATCATCTGGCGGATTTCCGTTTTTCAACATGCGCTGAAAAACCTGGTAGGCATCGGTATCGCTGCCATATGACCGCTTGGTGTTTTCGTCGTTGACCCAGGCGTAAACAATGATTTTGCTCTCTTGGTGGTAGCGGAAAAATATACGGTATTGCTGGAAAAATTTGGCACGGAACCAGTGTTTGCGATCCTTTCCCAGCGATGCTCCCTGACGATATTCTAGTCGTGCAGGATTTTGCGGGATGACTTCGAATGCTAGTTTGTTAATGGCGGCCAAGCGTTTGGTTGCGTTCTTGTTGATATATCCCTTGGGGTCTTTTTTCTGCAACTTGGCTACTTGGGTAATCAGGGTTTCAATGGTATCGAGAAAAAGCGGGTGGGCGAAAATCGTCCAGCCATTGACTATCAATGGGGGCAATGTCATTCGTTCTCAGCCGCCAGGGGCGCATCAAGATCAACTTCGACTTTCTTTACCAGCGATTTGATGCGCTTGCGTAAGCCGGTATCTATACTTTTCAAATGCTCTGGATGGGCGGCCATATCGCGAGCCAGAAAATTCAGGAATTTCCCCAGCACGGGATCATCCCCGGTCTCGCTGCTTGCGCGCGCCAATATCACACCGCCGTCCGGTTGGATGAGGTAGCGAATTTTGTCGCGCTTGCCCAGCTTGAGCGCATGACGCACCGCGTTTGGAACCGTGGTCTGATAACGGTCGGTCAATGTGGATTCGAGTTTGAGTGCGTGTGCCATGGCGGGCTTCCTCCGGTGAAATATTGAGTGTCCATGGTAATGCAAATGCATTATACGGTCAAGGATTACTTGGCAAAAAAGGGGGCGGGGTCAGGTTGAGCTAAATAGCATCCCCAGGAAACACAGGGTCAGCAAGTAGCCCGGATGCAGCGTAGCGGTATCCCCCTTGAGGGTAGGGCGATCAATCATGGATGAAGGCAGCCGTTTGAACCCCCGGATTCTATTGCATTACATCCGGGCTACTGGCTTGGGTTAAAATCGTAGGTCGGCTCAAGCCGAAGGCGGAACCGACAAACCACACTACACATCATTAAACCGCTTCTATCATCCCTGCCGCGACGGTGTTGTTGGTGTGTTCGTCGATGACGATGAAGGCGCCGCTGGCGCGGTTGTCGCGGTAGGCGTCGCAGACCACGGGCCGCTGCACTTTAATCAGCACGCGGCCAATCTCATTCATCTTCAGCTCGCTCGCCGCGCCCGTGGCGAGTGTGTTGATGTCCACCTTGTGCTCGATCTCCTGCACTATGGCCTTGGCCGTATGCGTGGTGTGCTTGATGAGATATTTGCCGCGCGGATGCAAGGGCTGCTCGCTCATCCAGCACAGCATGGCGTGAAATTCACGCGCGCTGCGCGGGAGATTTTCAGGCCGCACGATCATGTCGCCGCGCGAGATGTCGATGTGGTGTTCCAGCATGAGCGTGACCGACTGCGGCGCGCAGGCGACGCTCAGGCTGCCATCATGGGTAACGATGTCCTTGATGCGCGAGCGGTGGCCGGAAGGCAGTACGACAATCTCGTCGCCGGTGCGTAGGCTGCCGGACTCGATGCGCCCCATGTAGCCACGGAAGTCCGGCAGGCCGGATATCTGCGGGCTGCACACGAGTTGCACCGGAAAACGGAAGTCGCGCAGGTTGATGTCGTGCTGGATGTGGAGGGTCTCAAGCGTGTGGAGCAGAGTGTCACCCGTATACCAAGGCATGCGCGCGCTTTTTTCCACCACGTTGTCGCCGTGCAGCGCCGAAATCGGTATGAAGCTCACGTCACGCGCGCCGAGTTGTTGGCAGAAAGCGCTGAATTCGGTCTTGATATTTTGATACACTGCTTCGGAATAATCGACCAAGTCCATTTTGTTGATGGCGGCGATCAGGTGCGGAATGCCGAGCAGCTGCGCGATGTAGGCATGACGGCGCGACTGTGTGAGCACGCCCTTGCGCGCGTCAATCAGCACGATGGCGAGATTCGCGGTGGAGGCGCCGGTGACCATGTTGCGGGTGTACTGCTCGTGGCCCGGGGTGTCGGCGATGATGAACTTGCGCCTGGGAGTGGCGAAATAGCGGTAGGCGACGTCAATGGTAATGCCCTGCTCGCGCTCGGCCTGCAGGCCGTCGGTGAGCAGCGAGAGATCGACGCCGGTGCCGCCGCGCCGCTCGGTGCTGCGCTCCATGGCCTGCAACTGGTCTTCAAAGATGGACTTGGCGTCGTAGAGCAAACGCCCGATGAGCGTACTCTTGCCGTCGTCCACACTGCCTGCGGTGGTGAAGCGTAATAAATCCATTTAAAAATAGCCCTCGCGCTTGCGCAGTTCCATCGACGCCTCTGAAGTCCTGTCGTCCATGCGCGTGGCGCCACGCTCGGTGATGCGCGAGCTAGCGGTTTCCAGAATGATTTCTTCGGGCGTGGCGGCGTCTGATTCCACCGGGCAGGTGCAGCTCATGTCGCCCACGGTGCGGAAGCGCACCATGATATTTTTTACTTCCTCGCCTTCTTTGGGCTGCACCAGGTGCGATACCGGCAGCCAGCCGCCGCGCCACACCACGTCGCGCCGGTGCGCGTAGTAGATCGACGGCACTT
>CAWUTX010000031.1:0-10794 GCA_963925015.1 uncultured Gammaproteobacteria bacterium | reverse complement strand
CAGGTGATGCAGATCGCCCAGGTGCTGGCGGGTTACACGCTCGGCGCGGCGGATATGCTGCGTCGTGCGATGGGGAAAAAGAAACCGGAGGAGATGGCCAAGCAGCGCGACATCTTTATGCAAGGCGCGGCTGAGCATGGCGTCAAGCAAACTGCAGCGCGCCCCATCTTCGACCTGATGGAAAAGTTCGCCGATTACGGTTTCAACAAATCGCATTCGGTGGCCTATGCGCTCATCGCCTACCAAACCGCCTGGCTCAAAGCGCATTACCCTGCTGCGTTCATGGCTGCGGTGCTGTCTGCCGATATGGACAACACCGACAAGGTGGTGATGCTGATGGACGAGTGCCGTGCGATGAAGCTCACCATGGTGCCGCCCGATATTAACCGCTGCGATTATGCATTCACGGTGCATGACGACCACACTCTGTTGTACGGTCTCGGTGCGATCAAGGGCGCGGGCGCCGCGGCCATCGAAGGCATACTGGAGAGCCGCAGAAACGACGACGTGTTTACTGACCTGTTTGATTTCTGCCGCCGCATCGATCTGCGCAAGGCCAATAAACGTGTGCTGGAGGCGCTGATCCGCTCCGGTGCGCTGGACGCGCTGGGGCCGGGACGCGCCACGCTGCTCGCCACGTTGCCGGATGCACTGAATGCCGCCGAGCGTGAACTGCGTGACCGAACCGCAGGTCAGGATGACCTGTTCGGCACTGCTGCACGCCGCGCGCCTGAGGCGTTGCAATTTGTCGTGACGGCGGAGTGGAGTGAGGAAGAGCGCCTGCAGCATGAAAAGGAAACGCTCGGCCTCTATCTCACCGGCCATCCCATCGAGCGTTATCGCGCCGAGCTAGAGCATATTGTCAGCAGCTCGCTGGCCGAGATAAAACCGGCGCAGGGTCAGAGTATCCTGGTCGCCGGTCTGGTGGTGGCGCTGCGTGTCATGAATAACCGGCGCGGTGAACGCATGGCATTTATCACGCTCGATGACCGCAGCGCGCGGGTTGAGATTGCGGTGTTCGCGGAGGTCTATCAGAGTCACCGTGAACTGCTGGTCAAGGACAAGCTGCTGGTAATCGAGGGCGAGGTCAGTCTGGATGAATACAGCGGCAACTACAAGATGAGCGCACTGAAGATTACGGACATCAATCAGGCGCGAGAGCGCTATGCAAAGCGTCTGGTCATCAGCCTTGAGTCACGCACGGGGGCTGACGACATGGTCGCCGACCTCGCTGCGGCGTTGACGCCGTTTCGCAATGGCGGCTGCCCGGTATGGATCAGTTACCGTAATGCGTATAATAATGGAAGCAGCATCAACGCTGATCTGCCGCTTGGCCAGGAATGGCGCGTGCGTCCCACAGATGAATTGCTGCACCGCCTCGCGGGGCTGGTGGGGAAAGACCACGTCAAGGTAGTATATGCGGCTTAGCTGTGGCGCTGCCTGCGGAACCAACCTATGAAACTCAGCTATCTTGATTTCGAACAACCGATTGCCGAGCTTGAGGCGAAGATCGAGGAACTGCGTTTTGTCGACAGCGATAACGCAATCAACCTCAGCGACGAGATCTCGCGCCTCGAGGCGAAGAGCCGCAAGCTCACCGAATCCATCTTTGCATCGCTCACGTCATGGCAGATTTCGCAGCTTGCGCGGCACCCGCAGCGGCCGCAGATGCCGCAGTATATCGAGCGCATTTTTACCGACTTTGATGAGCTGCACGGTGACCGCTGCTTCGGCGACGATGCCGCCGTGATCGGCGGTACCGCGCGGCTGGAGGGACGCCCGGTGATGCTGATAGGCACTGTCAAGGGCGTCGACACCAAGGAAAAGGTGCGGCGCAATTTCGGCATGCCGCGCCCTGAAGGCTACCGCAGGGCGTTACGCCTGATGCAGATGGCGGAGCGTTTTCGCCTGCCGATTTTCACTTTTATCGACACCCCAGGCGCGTATCCCGGCGTCGGCGCAGAAGAGCGCGGTCAGAGCGAGGCGATCGCACGCAACCTGTTCGCCATGAGCACTCTGCAAACGCCGATCATCTGCACCGTGATCGGTGAGGGCGGTTCCGGCGGCGCGCTCGCCATCGGCGTCGGCGACCGTGTGCTGATGCTGCAATACAGCACCTATTCGGTGATCTCGCCCGAGGGTTGCGCCTCCATCCTGTGGAAGAGCGCCGCCAAGGCAGCGGAGGCCGCCGAGATCATGGGCATCACCTCTGAGCGCCTGAAGGGATTCGGTCTGATTGATGAAATCATTCCGGAGCCATTGGGCGGTGCGCACCGCGATGTGGATGCGATGGCGGGTGAGATCAAGCGCGCGCTCCTGGCCAGTCTCGGCCAACTGGAAAACACGCCCACCGAGAAATTGCTGCATACGCGTTATGAACGTTTGATGCATTTTGGAACATACTCAGGAGGCAGCCAGTAAGACTACACCGTTAATGATGTGACTCCTGAGTAAAAACCCTGTTTACTCTACCCCCACCCTGTCCCGCCCCCTAAACAGGGGGCGGGGACGTAGCGGGAAGTGTAGTCTTAATTACTGACTTATGAGTATCAGCAATAATTTGTCCGCCTTCACTCCTGCGCGCCTGCTGGCGCAACTCACGCACTATCCCGCCCCGCACTACTGGGTGGCCTACAGCGGTGGTCTCGATTCACACACGCTGCTGCACGCCATAGCCGGTCTGCGTCCGCATCTGCCCGGCGCTGAACTGCATGCCATACACATCAATCATGCGCTGCAACCTGATGCGCAGCAGTGGTCTGAGCACTGTGCGCAGGTGTGCGCGGCACTGAAAATCTCTTATCGCGCAGTGCACGTCAACGCCGCGCCGGCAGCAGGCGAAAGCCCGGAGGCGGCGGCACGCAGTGCCCGTTATCAGGCGCTCGCTGGCGTAATGAGCAACGGCGACGCCCTGCTCACCGCACACCACCGCGATGATCAGGCCGAAACCCTGTTGCTGCAACTTCTGCGCGGCTCCGGCCCGCACGGCCTCGCCGCGATGCCTGCATGCGCCACGTTCGGCGCGGGTATGCACCTGAGGCCGCTGCTGGAATTCACGCGCACGCAACTGCATCACTATGCAACACAACAGGACTTAAACTGGATTGAGGATCAGAGTAATTTTGCCACCCATTACGACCGTAATTATCTGCGCCAGGAAATCATGCCGCGTCTTGCCGCGCGCTGGCCAGGTGTCAGCGCCACGTTCGCACGCAGTGCGCGGCATGCGGCAGATGCGGCGTATCTATTGGATATGCTGGCGCAGAGTGATCTTGAACACGTCGCCGCAGAGCCGCGCGACACATTATCCGTCGCGCGGTTGAAGACGCTGGACCAGCCGCGCCAGCGTAACCTGCTGCACGCCTGGTTCAAGTATCTTCATCTGCCGTTGCCCGCCGCCGTTCATATCGAACACATCCTCAGCGATGTCGTGGCGGTGGCCGCCGACCGCGAGCCGTGCGTGCGCTGGCCGGGTGCGGAGGTGCGCCGTTACCGCGACCTCATGTATGCGATGGCGCCGCTGACACCACATGATCCCGCCACAGTCCTGCCGTGGGATATGCAAGACGTGTTAATGCTCCCCAGCGGCCTCGGCACGCTGAGTGCGATGCCTGCAACGGGCAATGGACTTAAGGAATCTCTATGCCGCAACCATGGGATAACAGTGCGCTTTCGCCACGGTGGCGAGTGCTGCCGCCCTGCGGGCCGCGGCCATACCCATGAATTCAGAAAGCTGTTTCAGGAAGCCAGTATTCCTCCCTGGCAGCGCGACCGCATCCCGCTGATCTATGTTGGCCCTGAGCTCGCCGCAGTCGGCGATTTGTGGGTCTGCGAGCCATTCCATGCGGCAGCGGACGAACGCAGCCTCGTAATGGTGCGGCAGGCTTGAAATATTGCGCCTAGTATGCGTGTTCCGTTGTGAAGAGCGCGCCTTTCTGGTAACCTGCAATACCATCTGGCGCTATCTTCAAGGCGCTGTCAGCTCCGGGTTTTCATGACCAAATTTATCTTCATCACCGGCGGTGTGGTGTCCTCCTTGGGCAAGGGCATCGCCTCCGCATCGCTGGGCGCTATCTTGGAGGCGCACGAGCTGAAGGTGACCCTGCTCAAGCTCGATCCGTACATCAACGTCGATCCCGGTACCATGAGTCCGTTCCAGCACGGCGAGGTGTTCGTCACCGAAGACGGTGCGGAGACCGACCTCGATCTCGGCCATTACGAGCGCTTCGTGCATACCACCATGAACAAGCGTAACAACTTTACCACCGGCCAGATTTACGAAAATGTCATCCGCAAGGAACGTCGCGGCGAATATCTCGGCGGCACGGTGCAGGTGATTCCGCACATTACCGATGAGATCAAGCGCTGCATCCGCGAGGGCGCGGGCGACGCCGACGTCGCTATGGTGGAAATCGGCGGCACGGTGGGCGACATCGAGTCGCTGCCGTTTCTGGAGGCCATCCGTCAGATGGGCGTGGAGCTCGGCCCGGAGCAGACGCTCTACGTGCATCTTACCCTGGTGCCGTATATCGCCACCGCAGGCGAGATCAAGACCAAACCCACGCAACACTCGGTGAAGGAATTACGCAGCATCGGTATTCAGCCTGACATCCTGCTGTGCCGTAGCGCACAGGTACTGCCGGAGGCGGAGCGGCGCAAGATCGCGCTGTTCACCAATGTGCAGGAGAAGGCGGTGATCTCTGCTGTGGATGTGGACAACATTTACAGAATCCCGCTCCTGTTTCATGCGCAGGGCGTCGATGAAATCGTGGTGAACAAGTTGCGCCTCGCCGTGAACAAAGCGGATTTGTCGGCGTGGGAAAAGGTGGTGTATGCCTGCGAGCACCCTACCGGCGAAGTGACCATCGCGATGGTGGGGAAGTATGTCAACCTGACCGAATCTTACAAATCGCTGTCGGAGTCACTCACGCATGCCGGCATACACACGCTCACGCGCGTGCGTATCGTGTATGTCGATTCCGAGGAAATCGAGAAAAATGGCACAGCGTCACTGGAAGGCATGGATGCGATACTGGTGCCGGGCGGCTTCGGCGCGCGCGGCATTGAAGGCAAGATACGCGCCGTCAGCTACGCGCGTACCCGGGGCATCCCGTACCTCGGCATCTGTCTTGGCATGCAGGTGGCCGTGATCGAGTTTGCGCGCAATCAGGCCGGGCTCGCCGCCGCGCACAGCACCGAATTCAATCCGCAGTCACCGCATTCGGTTATTGCACTCATCACCGAATGGCAGACGCCCGACGGCGGCGTGGAAAAACGCAGCGCCGAATCCGATCTCGGCGGCACCATGCGCCTAGGCGCGCAGCCATGCCGTCTGGTGCCGGGGACGCTGGCGCACACACTCTACGGCAAGGACGTGATTGTCGAGCGGCATCGTCACCGCTACGAATTTAACAATAACTATCTGGATGTGCTGCAACAGAAAGGCCTCGTGATTTCGGGCCGCTCCATGGACGGTAAATTGGTCGAGATGATTGAGATTGCCGGGCACCCGTGGTTTGTCGGCTGCCAGTTTCATCCGGAGTTCACTTCCACGCCGCGTAACGGCCACCCGTTGTTCAGCGGCTTTATTCAAGCGGCACGCCGACAGCATGCGCTGCATCTGGCGCGTGCACCGGAAACGGCAACCGCACAATGAAGCTGTGCGGCTTTGATGTAGGGCAGGCGCAACCCCTGTTTCTGATTGCCGGGCCGTGCGTGATCGAAAGCCGTGCGCTGGCCGTGGAGAGCGCGGGGCGGCTCAAAGAGATCACCGCCAGGCTCGGCATTCCCTTCATCTACAAATCTTCCTTCGACAAGGCGAACCGCTCCTCCGGCAAAAGCTTTCGCGGCCCGGGGCTGGAGCAGGGCCTGCGTATCCTGCAAGAGGTCAAACAACAACTCGGCGTGCCGGTGCTCACCGATGTGCATGAGGATACCCCGCTGGATGAAGTCGCCGCAGTAGTGGATGTGTTGCAGACACCGGCCTTTCTGTGCCGCCAGACCAATTTCATCCAGAACGTCGCGCGCATGGGCAAGCCGGTGAACATCAAGAAGGGCCAGTTTCTTGCACCGTGGGACATGCAAAACGTGGTGGACAAGGCGCGCGAGACCGGCAACCAGAACATCCTTGTGTGCGAGCGCGGTGCGTCATTTGGTTACAATAATCTCGTCTCCGACATGCGTGCGCTGGTGGTGATGCGTGCCACGGGTTGTCCGGTGGTGTTCGATGCAACGCATTCCGTGCAGTTGCCCGGCGGGCAGGGCACGAGCTCCGGCGGGCAGCGCGAATTTGTGCCGGTGCTGGCGCGCGCGGCCGTCGCGGCGGGCGTGGCGGGCCTGTTCATGGAGACCCATCCGGTGCCTGAGCAGGCATTGAGCGACGGCCCCAACGCCTGGCCGCTAGCGCTGATGGAAGAATTGCTGGAAACGCTCATGGCGCTTGATAGCACGGTCAAGACGCGTGGTTTTATTGAAGATCAACTGGGCTGATTTGAGTTTCGCACTGCGCGGCGTGAAGCCGCGCAGGCGACCAAAGGGGAGAGTTGCACTACTACCCTTTGGAAACCCCAAGGCTTTGTGCCCGCAGCGAGCTGCGGGAATGGATTAACACTACATATTCAGGGAAGGGGCACGGTGGTAAAAATAAAAGACGTTCATGCGCGCGAGATCATCGACTCACGCGGTAATCCCACAGTAGAGGCAGACGTTATTCTGGAGTCCGGTGTGCGCGGCAGGGCGGCGGTGCCGTCTGGTGCCTCCACCGGTTCGCGCGAGGCGATAGAGCTGCGCGACAACGACATGCGGCGTTACGGCGGCAAGGGTGTGCAGCAGGCAATCGCGCACGTCAACACCGATCTGCGCGCGGCTCTCGTGGGTGTGCCGGTCGACGACCAGGCGCGCATAGACCGTATCATGTGTGAGCTCGATGGCACGCCGAACAAGGCGCGTCTGGGGGCCAATGCGATTCTCGCCGTGTCGCTCGCCGCCGCGCATGCCGCGGCCGCTGCAGCGGGCCAGCCGCTGTACCGTTATCTCGCGCCGCGCGCCGGCGGCAGCGTCGGCGGAAAATTCCTGTTGCCGGTGCCGATGATGAACATCATCAACGGCGGCGCGCATGCGGACAACAACGTCGACTTGCAGGAGTTCATGATTCTGCCCGTCGGCCTACCCAGCCTGCGCGAGGCGATACGCTGCGGCGCCGAGATTTTCCACGCGCTGAAGCAGGTGCTGCACGACAAGGGTCTCGCCACGACGGTAGGCGACGAGGGCGGGTTCGCGCCCAATCTACACTCCAATGAGGCCGCCATTCAGGTGATACTGGAAGGCATCGAACGCGCCGGTTATACACCGGGGCAGGACGTGTTCATCGGACTGGACGCCGCCAGCTCCGAGTTTTACCGTGACGGTCACTATGTACTCGAATCCGAAAACAAGCGCCTTACCAGCGCCGAGTTTGCCGATTATCTCGGGGCGTGGGTGGATAAATACCCCATCCTCTCCATCGAGGACGGCATGGCGGAGGATGACTGGGACGGCTGGGCGTTGCTCAGCCGCAAACTGGGTGGTCTCGTGCAGCTCGTCGGCGACGATTTGTTTGTGACCAATACCAGGATTTTTGCGCACGGCATTGCGAAGAATATCGCCAATTCCATTCTCATCAAGGTGAACCAGATCGGTACGCTGAGCGAAACGCTGGCCGCGATTGAAATGGCGAAGCAGGCCCATTATACGGCGGTGATTTCACATCGCTCCGGCGAGACCGAAGACACCACCATCGCCGATCTCGCGGTGGCGACACGGGTGGGGCAGATCAAGACCGGCTCGATGTCGCGCTCGGATCGCGTGGCGAAGTATAATCAACTCCTGCGTATCGAGGAGGAACTCGGCACGCAGGCGGAATACGCCGGACGCAGTACGTTTTACAATCTGAAAAAATGAGGGTTTTGGTCACGCCGTGAAGCTTGTTATCGCTCTGCTGGTTGTGCTGGTGCTGGCGCTGCAATATCCTCTGTGGATGGGCAGCGGCAGTGTCGCCGAGGCGTGGCGGCTGATGCAGCAGCGGGATACGCAGCGCGAGAATAACCGGATGCTCAAGGAACGCAATCTGGCGCTTGAGGCCGAGGTGCGCGATCTCAAGCAGGGTCACGCGGCGATCGAGGAGCGTGCGCGCAGTGAACTCGGTATGATTAAAAAAGACGAAACGTTTTATCAGGTCGTGCACGAGTAGTCTGCGTTGACCGGCTTCGCCACGGATATACTGCCGCGCTACTGGGCCGTGGTGCCTGCCGCAGGCAGCGGCACGCGCATGGGCGGCGAGTTGCCGAAGCAGTATCTTCCGCTCCGTGGCCGCATGGTGATCGAGCACACGCTGCAACGCCTGTTGCGTCATGCAAAAATTTCCGGAGTCGTGGTGGCGGTGGCAAACCCCGATCCGTATTTTGCAGCGATCAGGGCCAAGCTGCCCGATTACGGTAAACCGCTTTTGATGGCGGAGGGTGGCGCCGAGCGCTGTCACTCGGTGCTCAACGCGCTGCGTGCGCTGGAGCCCGTGGCCTCGGCCACGGATTGGGTACTGGTGCACGATGCGGTGCGCCCCTGCCTGCGCCACGTGGATATCGACCGCCTGATACAGGCCCTGGACGGGCACCCGTCGGGCGGTTTGTTGGGCCTCCGCCTGAATGATACGATCAAGCGCGTGGATGCTGCGAGCGGGGTACGCGCCACCGAGAACCGCAGTGAATTATGGCGCGCCCTGACGCCGCAGATGTTTCACTTGGGTGCGCTCAGCGCGGCGCTAGCGCAGGCCATTGGAGAGCAGGCCCCAGTGACAGATGAGTGTGCCGCAATGGAGCGGCTCGGTGCCGTACCACTCATAGTGCAGGGAGCGCCCGATAACATCAAGATCACCCACCCGCAGGATTTGCCTCTCGCGGAGTTTTATCTGGGTCAACAGGGGGACAAAGCATGAGAATCGGTTACGGCTATGATGCGCACGCGTTTGAGAAGGGCAGAAAGCTGGTGCTGGGCGGCGTCAGCATCCCGCACCCGCAAGGGCTCGCGGCGCACTCTGATGGAGATGTGTTAATACACGCCGTGTGCGATGCCTTGCTCGGCGCTGCGGGGCTGGGTGATATAGGTCAGCACTTTCCCGACAGCGACGCGCAATACCGCGATATCGACAGCCGTATTTTATTGAAGAAGATCGTAATTTTGTTGCTCGAGCACAGCTTGGGTATTTCCAATATCGATAGCACCATCGTGGCGCAGGCGCCGAAACTCGCGCCTCATATCGAAGGCATGCGCAAGGTGCTGGCCGATGATCTCGGCATGCACCTCTCGCGTATCAATATCAAGGCCAAGACCACGGAAGGGATGGGCTACATAGGTCGTGCGGAAGGTATCGAGGCCCATGCGGTGGTGATGCTGGAGGAGCTGCAACCCGGCACAGTCAAGGACGAATAGTTTTTCAGGCTTTTTTCAGCAATACATACACTGCGCCGGTGCCACCGTCCACCGGGCGGGCGGAACAGAATGCGAGCACCTCGTCACGCTGTTGCAGCCACTGATTGAGTTTACCCTTGAGCACCGGCTGCTTGTGCCGCGAACCGTAACCCTTGCCGTGAATGATGCGCACGCAGCGCGCGCTGCTTGAGCGGCAGGCGGCGAGAAACAGGCCCAGCGCGTCACGCGCCTCCACCACCGTCATGCCATGCAGGTCGAGCTCCGCGCCCACGCTGAACTGGCCGCGTCGCAGCTTGCGTAACAGACTGTGTTGGAGGCCCTTGCGCTGAAACAGCAGCTCTTCGCCGGTTTCGGTGTCCGACGTGTCGGGGCCATCGGAGAGCATGTCGCGCAGCACCTGCTGCTCGTCCAGATATCTCTGTTGCGGATGGGGCGGCGGGCGCCGAGGCACGGGTGTGACCTTGTCTTGTGGCAGGGGGGTGACCCGCTTGACGGCATCACGGAACAGCTCGACATCCTCGGGTGATATTTTTGTTTTGCCGCGCATGACCAGTTTGACGACTATCTCCGTGCCGGGTTTAGCGCAGGATGGCCTGACGCCAAGTCATTCTGGGCGGTAGAAGACCGGATTGCGAGAGGATTTTTTAGCGCGGTGCATGGCCATGTCGGCATGCCGCATCAACAGTTCGGCGTCATCACCGTATAGTAAATCGTGTCATCGTGCTGGCCGAAGAAGAAATCCTCCTGAAACCGGTGCGGCGCTATGTGCATGCCGGCACTCGGCTCCATGACCGCGCCCCGCTGCGTGACGATATGGGCAAAGATGATCTGATCGCCCATCACCGCATCGGTGAGCAAACTCCGCAGGCGCTGTTCATTGAAAGCCTGCGCCAGCAGTGCGCCGAATAAATGCGAGCCGATGCGCGTCTGGTTGACGAATTGCGTCTCGTGGCCCTCCTTGATAAGGTACATCGCCCCGGTAAAAAGCGCGGGCAGCGGGAGCGCGTGTATGGCGCTTAGACTGACCACCAGTCGCCCGGTGAAGCTCTTGGCGAATTGCACCAGTCGGTTGAACATTACCATAAATCCTCAGCGATGCGGAGGCCGGGGAGTGCCTGCGCCGTATCGGCCCACATGATCCAGCGGTGCGTCGTTGGAGATAAATACCTCAGCCAACAGCCCCAGGCGGCCTTTGTCCGCCGAGTAAAACAGGTTCAGTCCAGCGTGCTCAGTCGCTGTGAGTGAGGGAAACAGGATAAACTCTGCCTGCGCCACGGGGGCGATCAGGAGCAGGGTGACCAGGGCCGACGCCAGCGCGCTGAGAAGTGGGGG
>CAWUTX010000030.1:0-58096 GCA_963925015.1 uncultured Gammaproteobacteria bacterium | reverse complement strand
GGCGGACCGGTGGCGCGGTACTGGCGCAGATTTCGACGGAACAGCGCAATCGGGTGCTTTGCCTTTCCCACGTAATCCCCGCGATCCCCGAAGTACCGGCGCAGCGCCGCCTGCTTATTTTTTCTTTTTGTACAGGTTGGGCGCGTAACGATCAACGATAAAGCTGTACAGCACCGGCACCAGCAAAGCTATTAACGATACTGCGGCCAGCACCAGCGGCGGGTTGTCGAGATCTATCATGCTACTCTCCTCTTTTGTCCATGCACGCTCAGCTCAGCAATCTCGGCGTCACTCAGCATGAGTTCATTGCCGTGGCGCGGTTGTACGGTATTGGGGGGCAGGCGCTTCACCACAATCAATACCGCGATACAGAAGTAGATCACGTAGAAGATGTCGATGGTATAGCCCTTGTCCCACCACGGTTGCTGGCGCTCCTGGGTACCGTCTGCGCGCATATTGCCTTCGAAATTGGCCAGCACCACCTTGTTGCCTACCACCGTGTAGTCATCCAGCACCACGCCCTGGGCCTTCAGTGCCTCGATCTGGGGACGCAGCACGCGCAGATCATCCATGCTGATGGGGTGATTGATATGCGGAGTGACGTATTTTGAGCCGTCTGTCTGCGCCTTCTTCAGCAGGTAGTTCATGCGCGCGGCGTCATTCGGCAGCGCCTCAACCTGGGCGCTGTCCATCTCAGCCACAAACTCTGCGTAGATCGCAGCGGTAGGACGCTGACCCCACAACGGGAAGGTAATGAGATAGGCAGATATGATGGTCAGCACCAGCAAATAAACCACCGGCTGCGGCAGACGGTTATTGTTTTCCATAATCCCGCCCATGCTCTCCGCCTCCCATACTTCCATGGCGGTCTTGTTTTGCTCATCACTGGTCAATGTGCGCAGCGGATTATCAAATCTCCAGGTCATGACACTCCTCCTATTACTTCAGGTTCAAGACAAAGTCTATGAGATAGCGAATCTTGCTATCGGCACGGTAGTTCGGCACCTCAGGCGGCGTGACGCGCTCGCCGTTGCGGTACTCCACGAATTCCTTGCGCCAGGCGGCGTAATCGATCGTGTTGCCAGCGGCGTCGGTCTTGCCCCACAGGTAGTCAAAGCGCGGCATGAGCGAGTGCGGCTGCACCAGACGCGGATTGAAGAAGTGCATCATCAGCCACTCTTTCGATGAGTTGCGCGAACCCACATGCAGCAGGTCAGGGGCCTTGCGGTCAGAGCCGAACGCGGTCGGGGATTCGCCGTTGAAGTCGCCCAGGTAGGGCGGCGCGCCGAAATACTGGAAGTCCTGCGTCTGCTCGGGCAGCAGGGTGTGGCACCACCAGCAGCCCTCACGCACAAAGATAGTCTTGCCCGCACCGGCATGGCTGGTGTTGGCATCACCGGCGGCCTTTAGTACGGCATCCGGGCTCCAGCCGCGCGTAGCGCTGGCGTTTTCGATATAGGGATAGGATTTGCCGTTCTGCTCGCCGCTGCGCACCACAAACACGGCGCCCCGCGCCTCGCTGGCCTCGCTGATCCTGCCCTGCTCTACACTCAGCACGTCAGACCCGGCGCCCAACACCTTGGGGTGCAGAATGCCGCTCGGAAAGCGTGCATTGGCAGGGAACACGTAGGCATGCACCGGCTCCATCACGGCGTCCGTCTGTGGGTCCTGCTTTAGCAGAACCTTAAGCGGTTTGTTTTTGCCAGCCAAGAACATATCATCCGTGTTCCAGCCGCTGTTGAAGCCGTAGGTCAACTGCTTCTCCAGGGCAAGCGCCGTAGACCCTACCGAGAAGATGTTGATGCTCGGCACCACCAGCGTGATGAACATGGACAAGCTGAGTGCTGCGCCGAACATCACGGCGCCGATTCGATATTCTCTAAAAGCCACGTTAAGCTCCTTTAAATTTTTCCAGAATTAACGCTGGTAGGCCAGCTCATGCACCATGCGGCCTGCGGGCACCGGGGTGCCCTCACGCGCCGTCATGTACATGTTGTACAGCCACACGCAGTTGCCGAGGAACACCAGGGTGCCACCGAACCAGCGCGCGATCATGTACGGATGCTCCGCGGCCACGATGTCGATGTACGGCACTTCATAAATCTTGCCCGCGCCCTGAATCAGGCCGGCGATGGTCATCGAAATCCAGTAGATTGAGAAGCCGATGAGCAGCATCCAGAAATGGAAGTTGGCGAGCGCGAGCGAGTAAAGTTTGCGCTTCATCAGCACTTGCAGGCCATAGTACACGGCGGCGACTTCAATGAAGGTTGAGAAGCCGAGCAAGGCCAAGTGAGCATGCGCCACGATCCAGCCGGTACCGTGTATGTACCAATTGATGGATCGGGTCTGCTGGAAGCCACCCTGCATATTGAGCGGGATGGCGAGCAGCACGCCGGTCACGGTGAAGCGAATTTCGATGTTCTCCACGAACATGTTCCACTTGCCCTGCAAGGTGAGCAGGATGTTGGAGACGAAGGCAATCGCCGGCACCAGAATTAGCACGCCCTCCACCGAAGCGAAGGACTTCAGCCACTCCGGCAGCGGCGCGGACATCAGGTGATGCGCGGCGGGCGTGGAGTAGAAAATCACGATCGACCAGAAGTGCAGGTGGCCGATACGATGCGAGTAGAGCGGGTTGCCAGTAATCTTGGGGATGATGTAATAGGCAATGGCGGCGGCCACCGGGGTGATCCACAGGCCCAGAATGTTGTGCGCGTTCCACCAGGTAAGATAGGCCTCGGTGAGGCCGGTGAGGTGGAAGTATTCAGGCAGGTTGCCCACCAGCAGCACGATCAAAAGCATGAAGATCGAGGCGGCGAAGAACCAGTTGGTAGTGTAAATACCCTGGGTGCGACGCTTGGCGATGGTCATCCACACGTTGAGCGCCACCGGGATCAGCACAGCAAACGTCAGAATCAGGTCGATGGGGTAGATGAAGTCGGAATATTCACGACCCGAGGTCATGCCCATCCACAGCGTGAACAGGCCGAGCGCGAGGCCGATATTCCAGTTCATGCAGCTCCACAGTCCGAGCTTCTCCGACCACAGCTTGGTGTTGCCGAGCGCGGGGGTGATATACATCATGGCGGCGGCGAAGGCCATGGAGATCCAGCCGAAGATCACCGCCATCACATGCACTTGGCGCATCTTGCCGAAGGCGAAGAACTCAAAACCGGTTACCCAGTCAGGAAACGCGAGCTTGGCGGCATTAAATGAACCGAGGCCGGTACCGATAATGAACCAGACGATGGCCGAGAAGGAGAAAAAAACCGCAGCGGTGCCTGGCGGGATGTCCGCGTTCTTGCCGAACAGATATTTTATCAACATGCGAGCTACCTCAAATTAAATTTCAAAAATATTTTAAGATTCGGGCTAGAACGGCCTTAGGTCTTCTTCTTGACGGGCGCCTGGCAGCAGGGTGTCACCAGCCCACGATTACCCACCTTGCCGCACACCATGCAAGGGATCATCAGGTACCAGGCGAGCCACATACTGGAGAAGGCGGCGACCATGCTTAATACGGCGGCTATTTTTGCTAACATCGTTGTTTGCTCCCAGAATTTGCAGCGAGAATTCGCTGTATAATCTTGACAGTGAACGGCTTAGTGCCCGCCGCCCTCTTGAATTTTTGACATTTTATCATGGCCATGAAGGGCGGACAATAATATCCATACGAACGCGACGCCGAACACCAGCATGGTCCATGTCATAAAGCCGTTGAAGTAGCCAAATGGGCTGTAAGACTGCACACCCCAGCCGCCCCACTCCGCAAAACTTCCGCGGCCCAGGTTCGCCATGAGATAAATGCCGAACACGCTACCGTTACCCATGCCCACCACCATGCCTACCACCAGGCTCAGAATGAGGGACTTTCTTACCATGCTGACTTGCTTTGCCATCCCAGTCTCCACATCAAAAATAAGTCTGTCTAGCGGTTGCCTACTCACCCTGCAGCCGCAGTTTATATCTATACTTAATGTACCCTAGGTGACAGGACATTTTCAACACCTGCATGAAAGAACTTTTACTTTACGGTCTGGCTGCCTTGGGCGGTCTCGTGGTTCTTGGGTATTCAGTGCACATGTTTATCGGTGGATTAGTGAGCCCAGACACCGAGCGCACCGTGATCCTCATCGTCTGCCTGATCGGCGCGGCCTGCCTCGCTTATATGGGCTGGGATATCGTCACGCGCCGCCGCAGGGGCTCATAAGAGCCGCTATTTATACGGCTGCAGCGCCAGCACAGCTTCATGGTAACCCTTCTCATCGGCGAACTGCCCGCGATGAAAAACGTGTTGCTGCGGGCGCCCGAGCATATCCTTGCCGGACAGTCCGAACGATTTGCCCTGCGTGTCGATGTAAAAGCGCACGTCCTTTACCATGCTGATGTACTCACCGTTGCGCAGACCCAGCCGCACCTGACCGGCCTCGACTTCAAGCGCAACTGGCGCTGTCGGCAGCAGCATGAGACGGGTCTTGAGGATGCGGTTGGCGCCGGCGATGAAAAAAAAAGAGGCCATGAAAAACAGCACGTAGGCCGCACCCTGATTAGCGCCATACCAGAGCTTGACGGCCAGCAGGCCGAGCACACCCACAGTAGGTACATAGAGCATCAGATCCCAGACCAGACCGGTGCGATCCTGCTGCAACACATAGCGCGCGCTCATGGTTGCGCTGTCTGCGCCAGAACCGGCATCAGCGCCGCCTCCAACTCGCCGCGCAACACGCGCCCCGCCTGCACATAGCGCACCGTGCCCTGCGCGTCGACGATATACGTCCACGGGTCGCCCATCACGCCGAAGGCCTTGAAGGCCTGCGGATTCTGGTATTGATCCAGGTGCAGAAACAGCACGCGATCCTGATGCCGGTCGATCATCGACTTCAGCATCTGCAACTGCTGGTCGCACGGCGTGCAGTGACCGGGCGTGGCGAAGGCAAGCACGATGGGCTTGCCTTCTTTAAGCGCCTGGTCGATCGAATACTGGTACATGCGCGCATCGGGATGGCGGTAGGTAGTGATCTTGCCGAAGTCGCCGCCCACATCAGCCAGGGTCTTGGTGGCGATAGCCGGCGCCTGTTGACCGACCTTGACCCTGGAGCCGGTATCGCAAGCCGCAAGGAGCAAGGCGGCGCACAGGAGGCCCGTAACTCGCATAATACTATGGCTGCCAACGCCGCGCGGTGCGCCAAAGGTTGTAGGCCCAAATGAGGTTGGAGAGCAGCACCAGGCTGCCGAACATTCCCACCGCGATCATGAATGGGCGCACGATTTTATTGACCTCGTTGATGTCCATGGTCTGGCTGGCGAGCCCGCCCAGGCTGCCCGCGAGCACAAACGACGCCACCATGCCGAGCAGGCCGAAGTTATGTATCCAGAAATGAATGCTGACCAGGCGCAGGCTGTAGATGTTGCGCTGCGCAATGCGCGGAACGATGTAGTACACCGCCGCGAAGATCGCCATCTCCACCCAGCCGAGCAGGTTAATATGGGCGTGGCCGAGCATGATGAGGTGTGCGTGCGGCTGGTGGTTGATGAACTCGCGCAGATCGGGCAGCATGCCCACCGTCACGCCCCATGAAAAACCGATGATGCTGTAAATGACGCAGGCCGCGATAAACCACAGAATGTAGCGCCGGTACTCGGTTTCCTGGCCATAGGCCTCATTGGGTCTCATTCGTTTCTCCTTCCGCTGGTTTTTTGTGGCGGATATCCTGATATTTCTCTTTCCACACCTCGGGCGCCCACATCTCGGTCATGCTATTGACGAAGCCCGACCGCGCGATCTCGGGCGGCGGCAGGGCGGACGTCGCCGAACCCGGCTCAGCCTTCAACTCGGAGAGAAACATCGCGATGTCGTGCAAGTCCTGCGGCGGCAATTGCGCGACGTAGGCCGCCTCCTTGGGCGGTTGGCCGTGATCTATGGTCACGGTCGCCCAATTGGCCTCGGGATGCTTGAGAAAGACCTCCAGCCATGGCTGGCTGCGGAGCGAGCCGACGCCGTCCAGTCGGATGCCATGGTTGGTGCCATTGCGCAAAGCGCGGTGGCAGGCGGTGCAACCGGCCTCACGAAACAGCTTGGAGCCACGCTGACCTGCGACACCCAGATTGAAAGAGGAGCGCGCGGCAAACATCGGCTCCGACATCTGGGCGCGCACCACCTCCATAACCACGAGACCGACCACCGCGAGCAGCAGGAATGCGCCAAACACGGCAAACAGCAGCTTTTCACCGGGTTTGAGTAATTGTTTGCGCTCCATCAATGCTTACCGCAGTAAAGTGACTTGATCTAATTAAAGATAAAGGGCGGTCAACCCGCCCTTTATGGGACAACTATAAACCAGTCTGGTTGGGTCAGTGTGCCGCCGACGCTCCGGCTGTCGCAGGCTTCGGCTGATGCGGCTCGCGTGAATTGCCGCCGGAAATGGGCGGCGCGCTGGTGAGGTAAGCCGAAACATTGTAGATGTCTGCATCCGTCAACTTGCCCGCCACCGCACGCATCTGCGCCAGCGTATCGTTGGCACGGCTGCCGTCGCGCCACTTCTTCAGCTGGTTGACGAGGTAAACATAGCGCTGGCCGCCGATGGTCGGGTAGACCGGCCACGCGCCACGGCCATTGTACTGGTGGCAACTCACGCAGGCCGTCACACCTTGCTCAGGGATGCCATGCATAACGATGCCCTTGCCGAGGTGCTTCTCACCCACCGGCACGGCGCCAGCGGTCTTGATCTCATCCAGATTTGAGGCCGCAGCGAGGGCGCCCCCATGTATGCTGGACTCATAAGCGGCGATGTCGTGCTTGTCCTGCTCGGACAGTGCCTTGGCGATGCCGTTCATCACACCCATGGTGGTATCGGTGCGGCGGTCGGTGGCAAATTCATACAACTGCTTTCTGAGATAGACAAAGCCCTGTCCGGCCAAGCGCGGCGTGCCCATGTTGTCATCGCCGAGGCCTTTCTCACCGTGGCAAGACATGCAAGGCGGAGCCTCGCCCTTGCCTTCATTAAAAATCTTTTTGCCACTCTCAGGATTGCCTACCAGCTTGAGCGAACCCGTCGGCATCGGGTGAGGAGCGGGGGCGGCCGGTGCTGCTGCGGCCGCAGGGGCGGCGACATCAGCGGCAGGGGCGGGCGCAGGAGCAGCGGCCTGATCTTCCGCCACAGCGAGGGCAATCCCGCACAGCGACAGCGCCGCAAATAATGCTGTTGAAAACAGACGCATATAAACATCCTCCAGATTTTTTAAGCCAAAATTTTTATTCGGGCAACCGCATCACAGCCCGCCTTGATTTGCTGTGGGCGACCTCAACCATCCGTTAAAGTCCAATAGCTCAATAGACCGCGTGACGGGCGCAAAGTTTCCCGGCGTGTCAACTCCGACGCCCCGCACAGTTCAGGATTTGTTTTTGGTCGCTGTCTTGAATGCGACGACGAGTATCGTCAGCACTACGGCCAAAATGATACCGTACAGTGAGAGCACATCACCCGTGCTGTACTCGATTGACTCTTTGGCCAAATTTACCGATAAATCAAACAAGCTACACCTCCATTGCCCAATATGCTTTCATGGTTGCCTAGAAATTTCTAAGATTATGACACGAGATATTTACCCCCGCAAGCGGGCGGTGGCTCTGATTGCACTCCCACGCCCGAAAACTGTGACGCTGCGGGAGCGTCCGCAGCCCACGCCCACTGGAAATAAACCTAATGGATGTTAAAGGCATAATCGTCATCATCATCCTGTTTATCTTTGCCGACCTACTGTTCTATGTGGTGGTGATGAAGGGGCTGATGGTGAAGAGCATCCGTGGCAAGAGCCACGCCGACGAGATTCACGACCAGCCCGCGAGCGCGGACGAGCCGGCCTTTTCCGCCCAACTGCGCCATCACGACCCGGCGCCACAGTTGTCTGCGGTAAGCCACCTGCACGGCAATCTGGCGCACGAGTTACAGGACTCGCCCCTCATTATGCGGCGCGAGCTGGGCCACCTCAATCTGGAGGATGTGCGCTTCATCGCCCCGCACGACCTCCAGGTGGGCGAACCGGCGCGGCTGGAGCTAGTGCTCACGCAGAATATCGTCAGCCCCATCACCCGCGCCCTCAATCAGGCCCACGCCAAGGTGACCACGCTCAAGATCGGGGCCCACCTCACTGCGCAACTCTCCGGCGACGGCTTTAGCATCACGCCGCTCACCCCCGCCGAGCAAGGCCTGGCAAACACTGACCTGCAATGGGCCTGGAAAGTCCTGCCGCTCAAGGCCGGCCGCCGCAGGCTTGCGCTTGAGCTTGAGCTGTGGCTCAAGATACCGAGCAGTGAAGAAGCGCTCCACTTCAGCTGGCCGGAGTGCAATGTGAAGGTCGAGCCCAACGCCTACTTCGTACTCAAGACCTTTTTGCGCAGGCACTGGAAACCCGTGCTCGCGGGCACCGGCGCACTCGCGGCGGGCTTATACGTCTGGCTGCACTGATAGTCTTCCCCTCCGACTGAACGGCTTGAAGCACAAAATAGATTTCTTGAAGCTGTCTGGCTGGTAAAGTAGCCGCGCATCCGCCATGAACGAACAGCCCCTTCACATTCTGCGCACCGTCTTCGGCTACGAACGCTTCCGCGCGCCGCAGGACGAAGTCATCCATGCCCTCATGGCGGGCAGCGATGCGCTGGTGCTGATGCCCACCGGCGGCGGCAAATCGCTGTGCTTCCAGATTCCGTCCATCGTGCGCCCCGGCACCGGCCTGGTCATCTCGCCGCTGATTTCGCTGATGCAGGATCAAGTGGCTGCGCTGAAACAGGCTGGCGTGCGTGCGGCATTTCTGAATTCCACGCTTGATGCCACCACGGCGCGCGCGGTCGAACAGCAACTCCTGCGCGGCGAACTCGACTTGCTTTACATCGCACCCGAACGCCTGATGACCGAGCGCACGCTCGACCTGCTGGCGCGCTCGAACATTGCGCTGTTCGCCATCGACGAGGCGCACTGCGTTTCGCAATGGGGCCACGACTTCCGCCCCGAGTACATCCAGCTCTCGGTGCTGCACGAGCGCTTCCCAAATATCCCGCGCATCGCGCTCACCGCCACCGCCGACGAACCTACGCGGCGCGAGATCATCGCCCGCCTCGGCCTCGAAAACGCGCGCATCTTCATCAGCGGCTTCGACCGCCCCAACATCCGCTACCGCATCGCACAAGCCGACAGTGGACGTGGCAACAGCGCGCGCGAACAACTGCTGCGCTTCATCCGCAGCGAACACGCAGGCGACGCCGGCATTGTCTACTGCTTGTCGCGCAAGCGCGTGGACGAAATCGCCGCCTGGCTCGCAGCTCAAGGGCTGGACGCGCTGCCTTATCACGCCGGGCTGGCCGCCGAGGTGCGCAAGCGCAACCAGTCGCGCTTCATCAACGAGGAAGGCGTCATCATCGTCGCCACCATCGCCTTCGGCATGGGCATAGACAAGCCCAACGTGCGCTTCGTCGCGCACCTCAACCTGCCGAAGAGCATCGAGTCCTATTACCAGGAGACCGGCCGCGCCGGGCGCGACGGCCTGCCCGCCGACGCGTGGATGATCTACGGCCTGCAAGATGTGATCACGCTGCGCCAGATGCTCGAAGCCGGTGAGGCCGACGCCGCGCGCAAGCGCGTCGAACGCCACAAGCTCGACGCCATGCTCGCCCTATGCGAAATCACCACCTGCCGTCGTCAGGCGCTGCTCGCGTATTTTGACGACGCCCAGCCCAACCCCTGCGGCAACTGCGACACCTGCATCAACCCGCCCGAAACCTGGGACGCCAGCGTGCCCGCGCAGAAGGCGCTCTCCTGCGTGCACCGCACCGGGCAAAGATTTGGCGTCAACTATCTGCTCGACGTGCTGATGGGCAAAACAGACGAGCGCATCCAGCGCTTCGGCCATGACAAATCGAGCACCTTCGGTATCGGCCAGGACTTGAGCCAGCAAGAATGGCGCAGCATCTTCCGTCAACTCATCGCGCGCGGCCTGCTCGCCGTGGACATCGAAGGCCACGGCGCGCTGCAACTCACCGACGCCTGCCGCCCCGTGCTGCGCGGCGAAGAGCGCCTGTGGCTGCGCCGCGACCCCATTAAAACCAAAGCCTCAGCGTTGAAGAGCGAGGGCAGGGCGGAGACAAAAGCCTCCAAGCGTAGCAACACCTTCACCAGCGAAGCCGACTTGATGCTGTGGGAGGCCCTGCGCGCCCGCCGCCGCGAGCTCGCCTTGGCGCAAGGCGTACCGCCCTATGTCGTGTTCCACGACGCCACCCTCACCGAAATGGTCGAACGCCGCCCGCAGACGCTGGAAGAACTCGCACACATCTCCGGCGTCGGCGAACGCAAACTCGCCGCCTACGGCGAAGATTTTCTCGAAACCATCCTCGCACAGGATGACAAAAACAGCGCTCTTTCAGACACCGCCGCCGAAACCCTGCACCTGTTCCGCCTCGGCCTCGACGCCCGCGCCATCGCCGACCGCCGCGACCTGAAAGAAACCACCGTCTACCACCACCTCACCCTCGCCATCACCCGTGGCGAACTCAAACTGCGCGATGTAGTCCCGCTGGACGAGGAAGAGCTAACCCGCATCCACGCCGCCCTGGACACCCACGGCGAACAGGCCCTCAAACCAGTGTTCGAGGCATTGGGTGGGCAGTATTCGTATGAGGTGTTGCGGTGTGTGAAGCTGGCGGGATAGGGTGTTGCTTGCGTTTCGAGGTCTTTTTGCAATGGGACCTATTACCGCCCGTTTCGGGAGCAGTTACTGCAAAGCTGCGCCATCGAACATATCCATGTGTTCGAGGCACGCAACAAGGCGTTCAGCGACGATGATGTGCTGCAGGAGAACATCATCGTCAAGCTCAAGAAGGCCGGGGCACAAGGTGCCGTAACGGTGAGCGAGAGTCACGACGCTACGTTTAGCGATTACCACGCGCGGGCCTTGCCATTCGGCCAGATCGTCAAGGATGGCGACGCGGAGCGCTTCATTCACATCCCCGTACTGGCCAATGCCGGCGATGGCGCACACGGGTTGTTCAGTCATAGCCTGAAAGAACTCGGCATCGAGGTTTGCACCGCCCCAGTGGTCGATTTCAGGCTGAGGGAGCATTGCCGCGAGGAACCGGAATCCGGCACGGTCCCCCCTGATTTATGCTCATCATTTTTCCGACGGGAAGCTTGTTTACCCCAAGGCACACAAGAAGCCGAATGCGATTCTGTTAGCGGAGGCAACCCGGAAATGGCTTATGCCGCAGGGTTTCTATGTCCTGACCAAGCGATTCTCCGGCAAGGAAGAGCGCCGCCGGGTCGTCGCATTCGTGATCGACCCGAGTGAGCTGCCCGCGCCGTTCTATGGCTTCTAGAATCATCTGAATTTTTTTCATATCGCCAAGCGCGGCATGGACAAGGAAACCGCACTCGGTCTGGCGCTGTTCCTGAATTCGACGGTGGTGGATTCCCATTTCCGGGTTTTTTCAGGCCACACACAGGTGAACGCGACAGACCTGCGGCAGATGCGCTATCCGAGCCACGAGCAGTTGTTGGAGCTTGCCCGACTGGCGACAGTGGAAGTCAGCGATCAGGCCGCTATTGACCAATTGATAAAAGAAGTCGAAACAAGATGGCAACTCAATGGAAGCCGTTTCTTGGGCCCTTACTCAAAGTGAGAATATAAACCATGGCCGGATTCGTATTACGACTGCTGATTGTGGCGCTTGGGTTGTGGCTGGCGTCTGAGTGGGTGCCGGGCATTGAGGTGAAAGGCGCGGGGACTTTGCTCGGAGCGGCGTTGCTGCTGGGTATTGTCAACGCCGTGGTGCGGCCGGTGCTGATCATCCTCACGCTGCCTGCCACCGTGCTCACGCTCGGACTGTTTCTGTTGGTGATCAACGCGGCGATGCTGGGGCTGGTGGCGTGGATGTTTGACAACTTCACCATCGCTGGCTTCTGGCCGGCGTTGTTCGGGTCGATAGTCGTGAGCGTGACCGGGTGGCTCGCGTCGTATTTTATCGGCCCGCGCGGGCGGGTCGAGGTTATCGTCGTGCAGCGCCGGTGATTGGCGGGCTGGGCGGCAAAAACAGCGCCGTTAAATCGTTGAGGTAAAGCTGCCCTTGCGCAGTGGGGCGCACTCCTTGTGCATTTCTTTCGATCAAACCGCGCTCCTCGGCCTGTTTTAATGGCTGATCGATAACAGAAAGCGGCAGGCCGGTGTGCTCGGTAAATAAATTCGACGTAAAGCCTTCGGTGAGACGCAGCGCGTTCAGCATGAACTCGAATGCGACGTCGGCGGGCGTAAGCAGGCTTTCTTCGCCAATGCGTTCGGGTGTTTCTGCTTTTTCTATATAGTCGCGCGGTTGTTTGAGTTTCCACAGGCGCGTGATGGCTTGCTGTTGCGCGTCGGTGATTTTGCCGTGTGCGCCCGCGCCTATCCCCAGATAATCGCCGAACTGCCAGTAGTTGAGATTGTGTTTGCACTGTGCGTCTTTGCGCGCATAGGCCGAGACTTCGTAGTGCTGAAATCCGCGCTCGGCCATGCGCTCCTGGGCGCGTTCCTGCATCGCGGCGATGACGTCTTCTTCCGGCAACTGCGGCGGCTGATGATGAAACAGCGTATTGGGTTCGAGGGTCAGTTGATAATACGAGAGGTGCGCGGGCTCCAGCGCCAGTGCGGTGGCGATGTCGCTCTCGGCCTGCTTGAGTGTCTGCTCGGGCAGGCCGAACATCAAATCGAGATTGAAGCTCTCAAAGCCCGCCTCGTGCGCGGCCTCCGCCGCACGCAACGCCTCGCTGCGGCCGTGGATGCGCCCCAGGCGCTTGAGACTGTCGTCATCAAAGCTCTGCACGCCGATCGACAAGCGGTTGATGCCGAGCGCGCGAAACTCGCGGAATTTTTCATATTCGGAGCTGCCAGGGTTCGCCTCCAGCGTGATCTCGGCCTGCGGCGAGAGGCGCGGCCGCGCGCGCACTGCGCACAGCAGACGGTCGAGCGCCTCGGGTGAAAACAGGCTTGGCGTGCCGCCACCGATGAACACGGAGACCACGGGCCGCCCCCAGATGCGCGGCAGATCCTGCTCCAGATCGTTCACCAGCGCGTCGACGTAGGCGCGCTCCTGCACCTCGCCTTCGTGCGAATTGAAATCGCAATACGGGCATTTGCGCGCGCACCACGGCAGGTGTATGTACAAAGACAACGGCGGCAGGGTGGTGAAGTGGAACATTTTTGACTCAGACGACAGCGGCCATCTCCAGCAGTTTGCGCAGCGCCTTGCCACGATGGCTCAGTTGGTTTTTCACTGCCGCAGTAAGCTCGGCGGAGGAGCAGCGGTGCGTCGGCACGAAGAACACCGGGTCGTAGCCGAAGCCGCCTTCGCCCTGCGGCGCATTCAGGATGCGTCCTTCCCACGTGCCCTGCGCGATGATGGGCATGGGATCGAGCGCATGCCGCATATACACCATGACACATTGAAAACGCGCGCGGCGCAGGTGCTCGGGCGTGGCGCCGAGTTGGTGCAGCAGCTTGTCCACATTTTCGCGGTCGCTCGCGGTGAGGCCGGCATAGCGCGCCGAGTGGATGCCCGGTGCGCCGTTCAGCGCGTCCACTTCAAGACCGGAGTCGTCGGCGAGCGCGGGCAGGCCGGTGTGTTGCGCGGCGTGGCGTGCTTTGAGGATGGCGTTTTCGACAAAGCTCAGGCCGGTTTCTTCCGCCTCACTTACGCTGAAGTCGGATTGCGGCACCAGATCGAAGGCGTCGCCCGCGAGCGCCTGTATCTCGCGCAGTTTGCCCAGATTACCGCTGGCGAGTACGATGCGTTTCATAAATACAGTATCGAGTGGCTAGTGGCGAGTAGCGAGTAAAGTGTTTTTACCTAGCCACTCGCCACTAGCGACTAGCCACTGTTTGACCCAACGCTGCCTTCTGTTTTGCCAGCAGGTCGGTGATGCCGCCGCGCGCGAGGTCGATCATGGCGGTGAGCTCGTCCATGCGGAACGCGTGACCCTCGGCGGTGCCTTGCAATTCGATGAAATGGCCGGCGTCGTTCATCACCACGTTCATGTCGGTTTCGGCCTGCGAATCTTCGATGTAGTCGAGATCGAGTACCGGCTGGCCCTGATAAATGCCCACCGACACCGACGCGACGCAGCCGTGTATCGGGCTGCGGCTGATGACTTTTTGTTTGCGCAGGTGTTCGATCGCGTCCACCAGCGCGACATAGCCGCCGGTGATCGCGGCGGTGCGCGTGCCGCCGTCGGCCTGGATTACGTCGCAGTCGATGGTGAGCGTGCGTTCGCCGAGCGCGGTGAGATCGACCACTGCGCGCAGCGAACGTCCGATCAAACGCTGTATCTCCTGCGTGCGTCCGGCCTGTTTGCCGCGCGCCGCTTCGCGATCCATGCGCTTGCCGGTGGAGCGCGGCAGCATGCCGTATTCGGCCGTCACCCAGCCCTGCCCCTTGCCCTTGAGAAACTGCGGCACGCGCTCTTCCACGCTCACGTTGCACAGCACGCGCGTGTCGCCGAACTCCACCAGCACCGAGCCCTCGGCGTGCTTGGTGTAACGGCGGGTGAGCTTGATGGTGCGCAGCTCGGAGGCTGCGCGTCCGCTGGGGCGCATGGGAAATCCTTTACTTCAATTGGAAGGCGCGTAGCCTAGCACATTCGGCGGGTGCGACGCAGCCGCCGTGCTGTTGCACAATGGTGACAACGCCCCTAGTATGTGGCGATCTTGTTAATGGAAAGCCGCGCACCGTGATACGCAGCATGACCGCCTTTGCGCGGCAACAGCAACACACCGAGTGGGGCACGCTGAGCTGGGAGTTGCGCTCAGTCAACCACCGCTATCTGGAAATTTCCCTGCGCCTGCCGGAAGAGCTGCGCGCGCTCGAAGGCGCGGTGCGCGAGCATGCCGGCACGCACGTCGCGCGCGGCAAGCTCGACTGCAACCTGCGCCTGCAAACGGACGCGGCCACTGCCGCCGCCACCGGCCTGCACGTCAACCGTGCGCTGGCGGAGACGCTCACGCGCGCCTGCCGCGAAGTGGAAGGACTGCTGGAGCACCCCGCGCCGCTCAGCGCGCTCGACATCCTGCGCTGGCCCGGCGTGGTGGAGACGCCGCTGGTGAATCAGGAACAGCTTGCGACGCAGGCGCTGGCACTGCTCGATCTCGCGCTCGTCGAGCTCGTCGCCACGCGCGAACGCGAGGGCGGGCGACTCGAAGCGCTGATCGTGGAGCGCTGCCAGACCATGCAGACGCGTGTCGCCGAGGTGCGCAAGCAACTGCCGCAGATCCACGCGCACCTGCGCGTGAAGCTCACCGAACGCGTGATTGAGCTCAAGGCCGGGTTTGACCCCGCGCGTATGGAGCAGGAGATGCTCCTGTTGCTGCAAAAGATCGACGTCGACGAGGAGCTCACGCGGCTCGCGGCGCATCTCGACGAGGTGCTGCGCGTGCTCGGCGCAAAGGCGCCCGCCGGGCGGCGGCTCGACTTTCTAATGCAGGAGCTGAACCGCGAGGCGAACACGCTCGGTTCCAAAGCGGCAGACGTGGAAACAGCGCGCGCCGCCATCGACCTAAAGGTGCTGATCGAACAGGTACGCGAGCAAATCCAGAATATCGAATGAAGACCCATCAACAAACCAACGTCGCGCGCGGCACGCTCTACGTCATCGCCGCGCCCTCCGGCGGCGGCAAATCGAGCCTGGCGCAGGCGCTGCTCGAGTCCATGCCCAGCGTGCAGATGTCGGTTTCCTACACCACACGCGCGCGCCGCCATGGTGAGGAGGACGGCGTAAACTATCACTTCATCAGCCCGGCGCGGTTTGAAGAGATGTGCGCGGCAGGTGAATTTCTCGAACACGCCACGGTGTTCGGCAACCGCTACGGCACTGGGCGCGGCTGGGTGGAGGAGCGCTTGAGCCAGGGCATCGATGTCGTCCTCGTCATCGACTGGCAGGGCGCGCGCGCCATGCGCCGTCTGCTGCCGGAGTCAGTGCATATTTTCCTGCTGCCGCCCTCGCATGACGCGCTCGAACAGCGCCTGCACGCACGCGCCCAAGACAGCGCCGAGGTCATCGCCCAGCGTATGCGCGAGGCGGTGGAGCAGATCAGCCACTGCGACGAATTCGACTATCTGGTGTTGAACGACGACTTCGCCGCCGCACTCGCCGATGTACGAGCGATTGTCCACGCACACCGGCTGCGGCGCGAGGCCCAGGCCGTGCGGCTGAAGCATTTACTTGAGGATTTGCTGGCGCCGGAGCCGCGTGTTGAGTAAAATTACTCAGGAGACACCGCTAACGCGGTGTCTCCTGAGTAAAACCCCCGGTTTACTCTACCCCCACCCTGTCCCGCCCCCTCAACAGGGGGCGGGAACGTGTAGGAAAGTATGGTCGTAATTGCCGGCAGATGAGTAAATTGAATTCACTATCCCAAAAGGTACGCCCATGGCACGTGTCACCGTAGAAGATTGTCTGGCAAATGTAGATAACCGTTTTCAACTGGTGCTAGTAGCGAGCAAACGCGCGCGCCAGCTCGCCACCGGCGCGCAGGCGCATGTGGCGTGGGAAAACGACAAGGCCACCGTAGTGGCGCTGCGCGAGATCGCCCTCGGCCATATCGACCGCAGCATCCTGGACCGGGAGACAGCACCCCTGGCGCCCGCTGAGCCCGTCGCCGAAATCGCCGCCGACACGGTGCCTGCAGAACCAACCCCCGAGGTTTAAGCCTGTGGCCCTCGCGGCCACGCTGCCCTGGGGTACACTATTATGTACCTCATTGACGATCTGACTGCGCTGCTCGGCACCTACCTCAAGCCCAGGCAGGTGGCCGAGATTCGTCGCGCCTACGAGTTCGGCGCAGCGGCCCACGCGGGCCAGAAGCGCCTCTCGGGCGAACCCTATATTTATCATCCGCTCGCCGTCGCGCGCATCCTGGCCGAGATGCGCATGGATCACCACAGCATCCTCGCCGCACTGCTGCACGACGTGATCGAAGACACCGCCACCGCCAAGGAACAGATCGCGCACGAATTCGGCGCCGAGGTCGCGGAGCTGGTGGACGGTGTCAGCAAGCTCACCCAGATCCAGTTTGAAAGCCGCGCCGAGGCGCAGGCGGAAAATTTCCGTAAGATGCTGCTCGCCATGGTGCGCGACATCCGCGTGATTCTGGTGAAGCTCGCCGACCGCCTGCACAACATGCGCACGCTTGGCGCGATGCCGCCGGAGAAGCGCCGCCGCATCGCGCGTGAAACGCTGGAGATTTACGCGCCCATCGCCAACCGTCTCGGCATGAACCAGATACGCGTGGAACTGGAAGATCTGGGCTTCGCCGCGCTCTATCCGATGCGCCACCGCATTCTTGTCGAAGCGGTGAAAAAGGCGCGCGGCAATCGCAAGGAGGTGGTGCGCAAGATCGAAAATGCCATCAAGCGCCGCCTGCGCGAGGAAAAACTCCCCGGCGAGGTGCTGGGGCGCGAAAAACACATCTACAGCATGTATCGCAAGATGCTACAAAAGCATCTGTCTTTTTCCGAGGTCACCGATGTCTATGCCTTCCGCATCATCGTGGACTCGGTGGACGCCTGCTACCGCGTACTGGGCGCCATGCACAATCTCTACAAGCCGCTGCCGGGCAAGCTCAAGGATTACATCGCCATCCCCAAGGCCAACGGCTATCAGTCACTGCACACCGCGCTGTTCGGGCCGTTTGGCGTGCCGATCGAGGCGCAGATACGCACCCAGGACATGGATCGCATCTCCGAGGCCGGCATCGCCGCGCACTGGTTGTACAAGGCCGGGGACAGCGCGGGCGGCAGCGCGCAGCAGCGCGCGCACGACTGGCTGCGCGGCCTGCTCGAAATGCAGATGAACGCGGGCAACTCGCTCGAATTCCTGGAGAGCGTGAAGATCGACCTGTTCCCGGACGAGGTCTACGTGTTCACGCCCAAGGGCAAGATCATGGGGCTGCCGCGCGGCGCGACCGCGGTGGACTTCGCCTACGCGGTGCACACTGACGTCGGCAACACCTGCGTCGCGGCCAAGATCGACCGCCGCTTGGCGCCGCTCTCGACGCCGCTGGCGAACGGCCAGTATGTGGAAATCGTCACCGCCCAACAGGCGCGACCCAATCCGGCCTGGCTCAATTTCGTGGTCACCGCGAAGGCGCGCAGCACCATCCGCCACTTTCTGAAAAACCTCAAACACGACGAGTCCGTCGATCTTGGCCGCCGCCTGCTGAATCAGGCACTGGCGACGTTCGCGCGCAAGCTGGCGGACGTGCCTGCGGCGCGCATCAAAACCCTGTTGCGCGAACTCAAATTCAAATCTCTGGACGATCTGCTGGGTGATATCGGGCTCGGCAATCGCCCCGCGCTGCTGGTCGCGCGTCATCTCGTGCCGCCCGCCGAGAGCGGCGCCGGAGTAGAGCCGGTAGCGGCGATGGGCCAGCCGCTCGCCATCAAGGGCACCGAAGGTATGGTGGTGGCCTACGCCAAGTGTTGCCGCCCGATTCCCGGCGACCGCATTCTCGGTTACGTGAGCGCGGGGCGCGGCGTCGTCATCCACGCCGAGTCGTGCAAAAACGTGACGGTTTTCCGCAAGCATCCGGAGAAGTGGATCGAGGTGGAATGGGCGCCGGGCATGGTGGGCGAATTCGCGGTGGATATCCGCGTCGAGGTAGCGAATCAGCGCGGCGCGCTCGCCACACTGGCGGCGGCCATTGCGGAGCGCGGCGCGAACATTGAAAATGTCGGCATCGAGGAACACGACGGCATGTACACCGCCATCAACTTCACCATCGCGGTACACGACCGCGACCACCTCGCACGCATCATGCGCCGCTTGCGCGCGGTGCCGATAGTGGTGCGCATTGCGCGCGCAAGAGGATAGCCATGAAAAAAATCATCATCACTACCGGCCTCGCCCCCAAAGCCATCGGCACCTATTCACAAGCGGTGCGCGTGGGCAACACCGTCTATCTCTCCGGCCAGATTCCGCTCGTGCCGCACAGCATGGAGCTGGTGCAGGGCGACATGCGCGCGGAGATCACGCAGGTGTTCGACAATCTGAAAGCCGTAGCCGAAGCGGCGGACGGTAATCTCGGCCACATCGTCAAACTCAATGTCTATCTCACCGACCTCGTACACTTTCCGCTGGTGAACGAAATCATGGCGCGCTATTTTTCGGAGCCTTACCCGGCGCGCGCGGCGGTCGGTGTCGCCGCACTACCGCGAGGCGCGCGTGTCGAGATGGACTGCGTCATGGATTTGAGCGGCTAGGACTAGCGTCTCTGCAACTCCCCACACTCGATAGCCTGTCGGTCACGCACCTCAAGGGCGTGGGGCCGCGTCTCGCCGAACGGCTGGCGCGGCTCGACATCCGCACCGTGCAGGATTTGCTGTTCCATCTGCCGCTGCGTTATCAGGATCGCACTCGCATCATACCCATCGGCGCGCTGCGCCCCGGCATCGAGGCAGTGATCGAGGGCGAGGTGCAACTCACGCAAGTCCAGTTCGCCCGCAAGCGTATGCTGCTTTCACAACTCCACGACGGCACCGGCGGCATCACGCTGCGCTTTTTTCATTTCAACGCCGCGCAACAAGCGACACTTGCGCGCGGCGTGCGCGTGCGCTGTTTCGGCGAGGTGCGTTTTGGCAAAGCGGGGCCGGAGATGGTGCATCCCGAATATCGCCTCGTGTCCGAAAACTCCATCACTGCGGTGGAAGAGTGCCTCACACCTGTTTATCCCACGACGGAAGGCTTGCACCAGCAGGGATTAAGGCCGCTCACACAGCGCGCACTCGATCTTTTGCACAACCACCCGGACACGCTGCGCGAATGGCTGCCCGATGCTGTGCTCGCGCGCCTGAATTTTCCCACGTTGCGCGAGGCCGTAGCCTACGTGCACTATCCGCCGCCCGATGCGCCGCTCGAGCTGATCGAGCAGGGCGCACACCCGGCGCAGCGCAGGCTCGCATTCGAGGAACTGCTCGCGCATCACCTGAGCCTGCGTCTGCTGCGTCAGCGCGTGCAACGGCATGCCGCGCCGGAGCTCGCAGCTCGCGGCAAGCTCATAGCCGCACTGCTCGCGCAGCTTCCGTTTAACCTCACGCGCGCACAACAGCGCGTGATTGGCGAAATCCGCCGCGATCTTGCACAGGCGACCCCCATGCTGCGTCTGGTGCAAGGCGATGTCGGCTCCGGCAAGACTCTGGTCGCCGCGTGCGCAGCGCTGCACGCCATCGAGTCGGGCCATCAAGTGGCGCTCATGGCGCCGACCGAACTGCTCGCCGAACAGCATCTCGCCAACTTCACACGCTGGCTCACACCGCTCAAACTTGAAGTCGCACTGCTCACCGGCAAACTCAAAGGCAAGGCGCGCGCGGAAGTGCTCGCGCACATCGCCTCCGGCCCATGCGCGCTCGTCATCGGCACCCACGCCCTGTTTCAGGAGGATGTAAATTTCGCTCGGCTCGGCCTGGTGGTCATCGACGAGCAGCATCGTTTCGGCGTGCATCAGCGCCTCGCGCTGCGCACCAAGGGTTTCAATCACGGCCGCTATCCGCATCAACTCATCATGACCGCCACACCCATCCCGCGCACGCTCGCCATGGTGGGCTATGCCGATCTCGACAGTTCGGTGATAGACGAATTGCCGCCCGGACGCACGCCCGTGGAAACCGTAGTGGTCGCCGACACGCGCCGTGGCGATGTCGTCGAACGCGTACACACCGCCTGCCGCGCGGGACGCCAGGCCTACTGGGTATGCACGCTCATCGAGGAATCAGAGACCTTGCAGTGCCAGGCCGCCATCGACACCGCCGCGCAACTCACCGCCGCGTTGCCTGAGTTACGCGTGGCGCTGATACACGGACGCATGAAGACAAAAGAAAAGGATCAGGCCATGCGCAAATTCAAGCAAGGCGAAATCGATCTGCTCGTCGCCACCACCGTGATCGAAGTCGGCGTCGACGTGCCCAACGCCAGCCTGATGATTGTCGAAAACGCCGAACGCTTGGGGCTCGCGCAATTACACCAGTTGCGCGGACGCGTCGGTCGCGGCGCGACGGCGAGCCACTGCGTGCTCATTTACCGCGCACCGCTTTCGCAATACGCCAAGGCACGCCTCGCCGCACTGCGCGCCACCAACGACGGCTTCGAGATCGCACGCAAAGACCTGGAGCTGCGCGGCCCCGGTGAAGTGCTCGGCACCCGCCAGGCCGGTCTGCTGCAACTACACATCGCCGACCTCGCACGCGACCAGCATTTATTGCCGGAGATCGAACAGACCGCAGCGCTATTGCTCAATAACCATCCCGATCATGTGCCACCCTTGATCCGCCGCTGGCTGGGCGAGGGTGCGCAGTATGGGGAGGTATGAGACACCCCATCGGGCACCACACTTACTAAAAGGAATAAACATATTCTATTAGGTTATTTTTAGTTATATGCGCGCATCGGTATAGTGTCCCGCACCAAGGAGAGCATGGAACCGAGCTTATGAAGATTCGTAACCTGGATCTGACGCGCAATCCGATCAATGAGGAACACCGGCGACTCGGGCTTCCGCCCGTCGAGGAGCCCGTCTCTCACCCCGGCACGCACCCGTTTCTGCGCGCTGCAGTGTGGTTTACCGCTCTGGTGTTGATTGCGTTGACCTTGTTTTTGATGGGACGCCTTTTCCTTCCCAATAACTGGGCTGGCGGCTTGAAGATTATCGGCGAGACGCTCAACGGCAGCGTCTTCTGGAGCGCGGTGGCGGTCGGGTTTTTCGCGCAGGTGGTGGATGGCGCCCTAGGCATGGCTTACGGCGTCACGGCGACCACGTTTCTGCTGGCGGCAGGCGCCAGCCCCGCAGCGGCGAGCGCGAGCGTCCATATTGCGGAGATTTTCACCACCGGCGTTTCGGGTATCGCCCACACCAAATTCGGCAACGTGAATAAACAGTTGTTCGTGCGTTTGCTGGTGCCGGGTATTCTGGGCGCGGTGTTGGGCGCAGTGCTGGTGACACAGGTCGATGGCGCCATGTTCAAACCGTTCGTGTCCGCCTACCTGTTGCTGCTGGGTATCTACATCCTCAGCAAGGCGTTTCGCCAACTGCGCCTGCGCACACAGGCGCCCAAACACGTTGGCAAGCTCGCCCTGTTTGGCGGATTCGTTGATGCGGCGGGCGGCGGCGGCTGGGGGCCGGTCGTCACGACGACGCTGGTGAGTTCGGGCAACGACCCGCGCACCACCATCGGCTCGGTCAATTTCGCGGAGTTCTTCCTGGCATTTGCCAGCGCCGCGGTTTTTTCATTGCTGATGGAAACCAACACCTGGCCCATCATCGCCGGCTTGGTATTCGGGGGCCTGTTCGCCGCGCCGTTTGCCGCATTGCTGTGCAAGAAGCTCCATGCGAAGACGCTACTGATTCTGGTGGGGACGTTGATCAGCGCCCTCAGTCTCTACAATCTTTACCGGGCGCTGGCCGCGTAATTGAAGACGTGCCGGCCCGCGCTGCGGCACGACGAAGCAGCTACTCGTTGGTCCATTTGATCTGAAACTCAACCTCCTCTTCGCTGCCCTCCCGCTCGTGCTCAATATTGAACTTGGCGCGAACAGGCACATATATTCTCTCTCCGGCGATCTGGATATCAAACTTCTCGCCTTTTTCCAATGCATCAGCCAGACGCCGGAGCTTGGCAACAAACTCGGCCGTTGAATAATCTTTTTCAATGTCTCTATCCGGTTTTTCACGCATATGCTTTCTCCAATCCATGAGGGGGGGGATTCCTATACATAGCGCCACGTAGTAATCACGAATGATCTTTGTGTCTTTCTCGCCGAATACCGCGCTAATTATGATTACTTGATAAAGGCGACAACGATTAGCGCGACTGCCAGAACCCAGGCGGTTGTGATGACGGTCGAGCGGAGCGCCCCGATGCCGGTTGTTACACGCTCCAGTGCCGCCAGCATCTTCTCGGTCTCTGGGAGGCTACGAGGTTCCTCCACGATATCTTCTTCAGACTTCGCAGGCGCTTCTGGCTCAACACGATAATCAAGCGACAGCGAATCGATACTGATATCAAACCCCTGGCCAGCGAGAAGGATTAAATCCCTCGCAACACCCATCGAGAACATGGATGACAGTGCTCCTCCAATACCGTGGAAATAGGCTACTGAAACGCGCTCACTGAGACACCCGTCAAGCAGTTGTTGAAAATACGCTTGCGGTAAACCAATAGTGCACTCAAGAAATCCATCGACATCAAGCTCAGGCGCAGTAAGGCAATGTGTAATTGTCCCTCGCCCAAAGGGGGAGGGGGCTGGCTCGTCGTCTCCTATAGTTTCAGGAATAAACTCCTCTCTGTTTTCGTCGGCGAGGCGTGCGTTCTCGACTGCGAGTTTATTGGATGCGTCCCACGCCTTCTCGATATTGAACTGCGCTTCACTCACGATGCGTAGCTGGGCTAAAGGTAAATATCTCAGAGCCTCTCCATCAATAACAAAGAAGCAGTTATCGACAAGGTCGCTAGACCACCCCTCCTCACCGGGAAAACCAATATTCAGTTCCGCTACAAGAAGATTAATAACATAGAACGCTCCCTCACTATGCCAGTGTCCGGCATGCCAGCCCACGGCGTTGAGTGTCGTCTTGAAATTTAGAAAAGCGCGATGGTGGCTGAGATTCACTGGGGAACCTTGTTCGGAGCAGAGCTCGAGCTTGCCTTTCTCGTCTTTTTCCACTCGATAGCTGGCAGCAATTTTCCGCGGATCGCGCTCATAGATTGACATCTGAACTTCCTTTGTGATCTATCGTCGTGAATCTTGCTCGTGGCGACGTCCAACGTGAGCAGACACCCTAAATGGGGCATTATTTCGCGCCCCCTCAGGGTTTCGGGGCGCGCACCTTGAAATATATACCCCGTCATATCCTGCGTCAAACCACGTCTTGCGATCAAGCTCGTTAGAGGCCGCCTTAAAAAGCATGGGCTGTGCACACTGCGCTTGGCGGTTTACCATAGTGCAGCATGAAAATCTCGAAACTGCTGCACGCGGCGCTGCTGGTGAACGATCTCCAGCGCGCAAAAAATTTTTACGAAGATGTGTTGGGGCTGAAAGAGAAGCCGCGGCACAGTTTTGATTTTGACGGCGTGTGGTATGACCTGGGTGAAAACGAACTGCACCTGATGGTGGTGGCCGATGCCTTGCCGCCTGCCGAGCAGCGTCCTCGGCGTGATTATCATGTGGCGTTTTTGATTGATGACTATGAGGCGGCCAAGGCACGGCTTACAAAGCTCGGTGTTCCTTTCCGCGAAGGGCGGCGCGGTTTTCCGCAGTTATTCGTGCGCGACCCGGATGGAAATCTTGTAGAATTGCAGCAAGATGTTGCTGCTTCGTAAATAAATTCCGCCATTATGCGTTCAATCTGGCGTCCTTCCCGCGCTGTGCATCGGGCCGAGCGGCCCGCCGTGCTGTGGGACTGGCTACTCGACCCGGCCTCGCTTACGCAGCGGCTGCAGGCGGTGTGCGGCGAATTCCGGGTGGAGGTGTTGCAGAGCGCCTGGCTGCGCCCCTCGCATGACGAGATCCGCGCGCTGGGTCTGCGCGCGAGTCAGCGCGCACTGGTACGCGAGGTCTATCTGTTGTGTGATGGAAAGCCGTGGGTGTTTGCGCGCACCGTCATCCCGCGTGAAACTCTGAGCGGGAAATACCGCCGCCTCACGCGGCTCGGCAGCCGTTCGCTCGGCGCGGTGTTGTTCTCCGACATCACCATGCGGCGCGGTGAAGTGCATGTGGCGCAGCTTGCACCCACGCATGCGCTTTACGCTCGCGCCACGCACCGGCTGGCGCGCAAACCGCGCACGCTCTGGGGGCGGCGCTCGCTGTTTTTTCTGCGTGAGCGGCCACTGTTATTGAGCGAGATATTTCTGCATGATATGCGCCCATGCAACGCGACTATATAAAGCAGCGTCTTCACCAGTATTACCTGCTCACGCGCCTGCACCGGCCGATCGGGATTTTTCTGCTGCTGTGGCCGATGCTGTGGGCGTTGTGGATCGCCTCTGCGGGCAGGCCGGACTGGCTTGTGCTGGTGGTGTTTGTGCTGGGCGTGGTGTTGATGCGCTCGGCGGGTTGCGTGATCAACGACTACGCCGACCGCGACATCGATCCGCAGGTGCAGCGCACGCGCGACCGGCCCATCGCCACCGGCGCGGTTGCGCCGCGCGAGGCGCTGATTTTATTCAGCGTGCTGTGCCTGCTGGCGTTCGGCCTCGTGCTGCTCATGAACACACTCACGCTCATGCTCGCGGTGGTCGCGCTGTTGCTCGCCGTGAGTTATCCGTTCGCCAAGCGCTACACCTATCTGCCGCAGGTGCATCTCGGCGCGGCGTTCGGCTGGGCGGTGCCGATGGTGTTTGCCGCGCAGACCAACAGCGTGCCGCAGATCGGCTGGCTGCTGTTCGTCGCCACCGTGCTGTGGGCCACGGTGTACGACACCATGTATGCCATGGTCGACCGCAAGGATGATCTGCGCATCGGCGTGAAATCCACCGCCATCCTGTTCGGCGAGGCCGACCGCGTGATTATCGGCGCGCTTCAGATTACGTTCTTCGTCAGTCTTTGGCTGGTGGGTGTACAGGCCAAGCTTGGCATGTTCTATGACGGTGGCCTGCTCGTCAGCGTGGGTTTTGCTGTGTACCATCAATACCTGATCAAAGACCGCCTGCCAGCGCAGTGCCTAAAGGCCTTTCTCAACAACAACTTGCTCGGCGCGGCGGTCTTTATCGGTATTGTGCTGCACTATGCCGCCCTGTAACCACGGCCATATTTTTTAAGCACGCGCAGGGAACTTGTCAACATTTTGCCTGCTCATACGTTAAAATAACGCAAGGCACGCCACTTGGTACTCACCCTCAGGAGATTCCAGTTTATGAATAAGATCATTACGACTTTGGTGGCCGGCCTGTTAGCGCTGGCCGTAGCCGGCTGTCAGACCCCGCCGGACAAGCAGCAAACCGGCGCCGTGCTCGGTGGCGTGCTGGGTGGCGTGCTCGGCTCCAATGTCGGCGGAGGCCGCGGGCAGACGGCGGCCATCATTGCCGGTACCTTGATCGGTGCCATCATCGGCGGCGAAGTCGGCAAATACATGGATCAGACCGACCAACTGAAGGCACAGCAAGCCCTGGAGAACAACAAAGTCAATCAAGTGGCCTCCTGGCACAACCCGGACACCGGGCGCGATGTGGCTGTCACCCCGACAAGCACCTACAAGAACACCACAGGCCAGAATTGCCGCGAATACACCACTGTCGTCACCGTCGACGGCAAGAAGCAGACAGCTTACGGTGAGGCCTGCCGCCAGAGTGACGGCAGCTGGAAAATCTCCAACTAAGCGACACTCACACGGCGCGTCTCGCTGGTGCGGGGCGCGCTTTTTTACGCCTGCAATATGTCTTTCAGCCAGCCCGCAATATCCTGAATTTCATCCACACACAACGTGTGCGCCATGCCATAGGTGCGCCAAGTTACGCTGTAGCCGAGGCTAGTCAATAAACGCCGCGAACGCTCGCCCGCCGCAAGCGGAACAATGTCATCTTCTGTACCATGCAGCAGCATGATCGGCGTCTGTGAATTTGCGCCATTTACCTCGGCCTTGACGCTGGCCGCGAGCGGCAAATAGCACGACAGCGCAACAATGCCGGCCAGCCGCTGCGGGTAACGCAAGCCCGTGTGCAGCGCCATCGCGCCGCCCTGTGAAAAGCCCGCGAGCACAATGCGGTCTGCCGATATGCCATTTTTCAGCTCGCGCTGAATCAATGCGCCTATCTGCTGCTCCGATTCGCGCACGCCCACTGAGTCCTGCTCATGCGTGATGTCTGCGCCCACAATGTCATACCACGCACGCATACGATAACCGCCGTTGATCGTCACCGGTTTGATCGGCGCATGCGGAAACACGAAGCGCACGCCGTCCAGATTCATCTCTGCGGCCAGCGGCGCCAGATCATGGCCGTCCGCGCCAAGGCCGTGCAGAAAAATCACACTGGCCGTCACCGGCGTGGATGGGTTAATCTCAACAGCGGGCAATATCTGCGATGACACGGCGGCTCCGGTAGATTAAGCGATGAGTGAACAAGCCTGGTTTTGTTATATCTTGAAGTGCGCCGATGGCAGCCTTTATACCGGCGTCACTACCGAGCCGCCGCGCCGCGAACGTCAGCACAACGACGGCTCGGGCGCCAAGTATACGCGCGGGCGCAGACCGGTAAAAATGGTGTATTGCGAACCGGCGGCAAGCCACGCGCAGGCGCTGCGGCGTGAACACGAAATCAGAACGCTGCCGCGCCCGCTTAAACTCAACCTCATTCGCACCGCACCATGAACGCTTGCCCGCTCTGCGCCGCACACGACGAAACCCTGCTGTGGCAAGACGCATGCTGTCGCGTGATACTCGTCGACGATCCCGATTATCCCGGCTACTGCCGCGTGATCTGGAATGCGCACATAAAGGAAATGACCGATCTTTCCGAACACGACCGCGTGCATTTCATGCAGGTGGTATTTACCGTCGAGTCCGTACTACGCGAACTGCTGCGGCCCGACAAAATCAACCTCGCCTCACTCGGCAACCAGACACCGCACCTGCACTGGCACGTAATTCCGCGCTACAAAGATGATGCACACTTTCCGAATCCGGTCTGGTTTGCCCGGCTGCGTGAGTCCGCGCCGCATGAGGCGCCCGGGCCTCGCGTGCTTCGTCAACGGCTTAACGCCCGCATTACCCCGCAACCGGCCTGACCTTGCTTGCCGCAAGTTTCGCGCGGTGGCGTGCTTCGTCAATATCTTTCCCGCTTGCGAGCGCTACACCCATGCGGCGTTTGATAAACGATTCCGGTTTGCCGAATAAACGAATATCAGCACCCGGCACACGCAACGCCTCGTCCACGCCCTCAAACGCAATGCCTTTGGCTTCCATGCCGCCGTAAATCACGGCGCTGGCGCCGGGGCTACGTATTTCGATGGACACAGGCAGGCCCAAAATCGCGCGCGCGTGAATTTCAAATTCGCTTTGCAGCTGCGAGACCATGGTCACCATGCCGGTGTCGTGAGGACGCGGGCTGACTTCGGAAAACCACACTTGATCGCCTTTCACAAACAACTCCACGCCGAAGATGCCGCGCCCGCCCAGATTGTCTGTAACTTTTTTGGCTATCTCGCGCGATTTGGCGAGCGCCGCTTTACTCATCGGCTGCGGCTGCCAGCTTTCGACGTAATCGCCATGTACTTGCACATGGCCGATGGGCTCGCAGAAAAATGTCTCGACCTCGCCTGAGTCGCCGACAGCGCGCACGGTGAGTTGCGTGATCTCGTAATCAAAATCGATCACGCCCTCGACTATCACCTTGCCCAGGCCCACGCGCCCGCCGCTTTGCGCGTAGCTCCATGCCGCCTCCACTTCGTGTGCGGATTTAATCAGCGACTGGCCTTTGCCGGACGATGACATCACCGGCTTGATGATGCACGGATAGCCTATTTTTTTAGCTATCGCCGCGCGCAGCCCGGCCAAGGTTTCGGCAAAGGCGTAGGGCGAAGTGGGCAAGGCCAATTCTTCCGCCGCGAGGCGGCGTATGCCCTCGCGGTTCATGGTGAGCTGCGCGGCGCGCGCGGTGGGAATGACTTCGGCAAGACCTTCGCGCTCGATCTCGACCAGCGCGTCCGTCGCAATCGCCTCAATCTCAGGCACGATGAGATGCGGTTTTTCTTTCTTTATCAGCTCACGCAATGCGGCGCCGTCGGCCATGTTGATCACATGCGCACGATGTGCGACCTGATGCCCCGGCGCGTTCGCGTAGCGATCCACCGCTATCACTTCCACGCCCAGCCGCTGCAAGGCGATGATGACTTCCTTGCCCAGCTCGCCGCTGCCGAGCAACATGACGCGCGTGGCGGAGAGGCTTAACGGTGTGCCGATTTTCACGGGCAACTATGCCTAGCGCCCTAAATCTACTGCGCGTCTTTGATGCGGGTGCGTGCGGTGCTCGGAATCCTCATGTACTTGTATGTACACTCCGGTTCCTCCGCTCCACCGCCCCCGCGCCTGCGACGCACAAGGATGTGCTAGTGTCACGAGAGGCAGGATGCCGGGAGTGACAAAGCCGCTCGCTACGATTTCTGGCGCTATGTATATTTCGCAATCGTGTGCCGTGCAGGAGTGAGAGAGTGACTTCATCGGCGCTCAATCCCCTGTGGAAGTAGGTGCCGGAGATGCGCGCGCCGTTGAGGCTGGCGCCCTCCAGTTTGCAGGTGGACATATCTACACCGCGCAGGTCGGCCTGGCGGAAATAGCTGTGACTGAAGTCAAGGCCAGCGGCGTCGAGTCCGCGCAGATTCAGGCCACGGTAGTCACACCACGTGAGGTCGCATTTTTCGCTGTGCGCCTTGCGCGAGTTGAAACCGGCCATTTTGCCTTCGCGCAGCAGCATATACATGGGGTCTTTTTTGACTTCGGGTTTCCTGGTCATATAGCCTTCTATTTGCGCAGCATTAAAAGCACGGCGGAGATAATGATGCTGATCACTATCGAACTGGTGACGGGAAAATAAAAGCGCGTACCGTTGCGCTCGATCATGATGTCGCCCGGCAGCTTTCCAAAACCCAGCTTGCTGAGCCACGGCCAGCACAGGCCGATCAATACCAGGATTGCGCCCAGAGCAATCAGCCAGCGCAGCATGATTTGCGGGCGCCCTTACGTGAGCTTGCGCACGCCGGCGGGCGTGCCGAGCAGTAGCACGTCGGCCGGGCGCCGCGCGAACAATCCGTTCGTCACCACGCCGGGGATGTTGTTGAGTTCGGCTTCGAGCTTCGCCGGTTCCATTATTTTTAATCCGTGCACGTCGAGGATCACATTGCCGTTGTCGGTGGTAAACCCCTCACGCAGCACCGGCTCGCCGCCGAGCCTCACGATAGCGCGCGCCACGAAACTGCGCGCCATGGGAATGACTTCAATCGGCAAGGGGAAGGCGCCCAACACGTCCACCAACTTGGATTCGTCCGCGATGCAGATGAATTTGCGGCTGGCGCCCGCGACGATCTTCTCGCGCGTGAGCGCGCCGCCGCCGCCTTTAACAAGGTGCAGGTGTTTAGTAGCCTCGTCCGCGCCATCGACATAGAGCGACAGGTCGCCGGTCTCGTTCAGCTCCAGCACCTGAATGCCGCGCTCCTTCAGCCGCTTGCCGGTGGCCTCGGAGCTGGCTACCGCGCCTTCGATTTTGTGCTTGATGGTAGCCAGCGCGTCGATAAAGGCGTTCGCGGTGGAGCCGGTACCGACGCCGATCACGTCGCCCGCCTGAACGTATTCAAGGGCGGCCTTGGCCACCGCCTGCTTCATTTCGTCTTTTGTCATCCCGTTTGCCATGCTTGCATCCCACTTATTGCTTTCATCCCTAAGAATACCCGCTTATCGCCCCGAAAATAAAGGTTATGTTTTACGCCCTAGCCCGGTTTCTGCTAAATTAGGCCATGCCTGAACGTTACGTTGAGAAAATCCTCAAGGCGCGCGTGTATGACGTGGCGAGCGAAACCCCGCTCGACCTCGCGCCTACGCTGTCGCGCCGCCTCGGCAACCGCGTGCTCATCAAGCGCGAAGACCTGCAGCCAGTGTTTTCCTTCAAGCTGCGCGGGGCGTACAACAAGATCGTCCAGCTTGCGCCGGAGGTGTTGCAGCGCGGCGTCATCACCGCCTCGGCGGGCAATCACGCGCAGGGCGTGGCGCTCGCCGCGCAGAAACTGGGCGCCCGCGCCCTGATCGTGATGCCCAAGACCACGCCCGAGATCAAGGTGGACGCGGTGCGCAACCTCGGCGCGGAGATCGTGCTGCACGGCAACAGCGGGTATGACGACGCCTATGAGCACGCGCTCAAACTCGCCGCGCAGCGCGGTATGACGTTTGTGCATCCTTATGACGACCCGGACGTGATTGCGGGACAGGGCACGGTGGCGATGGAAATCCTGCGCCAGCATACCGGCGCGCTGCACGCGATCTTCGTGCCGGTGGGCGGCGGCGGGCTGATCGCGGGCGTGGCCGCGTACGTGAAACACCTGCGCCCGGAGATCAAGGTGATCGGCGTCGAGCCGGACGACGCCGCCTGCTTGTACGAAGCGCTACGCGCCGGACAGCGCGTGGTACTGGATCAGGTCGGCCTCTTCGCCGACGGTGTCGCGGTGCGCCAGGTCGGCGCCGAACCGTTCCGCATTGCGCAAACCTGCGTCGATGAGGTGATACTGGTCAGCACCGACGAAATCTGCGCCGCGATCAAGGACATCTTCGACGACACACGCTCCATCGCCGAGCCCGCCGGTGCGCTCGCGGTCGCGGGCCTGAAAAAATACGTCGCGCGCGAAGGCTGCAAAGACCAAACCCTGGTCGCCATCGACAGCGGCGCCAACATGAACTTCGACCGCCTGCGCCACGTCGCCGAGCGCGCCGAACTCGGCGAACAGCGCGAGGCGCTGCTCGCGGTCACCATTCCGGAACGCCCCGGCAGCTTCCGCGAATTTTGCGACGCGCTCGGCAACCGTTCGATCACTGAATTCAATTACCGCTATCACCACCCCGCCGAGGCGCACGTGTTCGCCGGCATACAGATGCACGACGGCCCGGCGCAAAAACTCGCGCTCATCGAGCGCCTGCGCGCGCGTGGCTACCCGGTGCTCGACCTCAGCGACAACGAAATGGCCAAGCTCCACATCCGCTACATGGTCGGCGGCCACACACACGCGCGTGTGGCGAATGAAATCCTCTACCGCTTCGAGTTTCCCGAGCGCCCCGGTGCGCTGCTGCATTTCCTCAACCGCACCGGACAGCGCTGGAACATCAGTTTATTCCACTACCGCAACCACGGCGCCGCCTACGGACGCGTGCTGATCGGCGTCCAGGTGCCGCCCACCGAGCGCGCCGCGTTCCAGGCCTTTCTCGACGAGGTGGGCTACCCTTGCCGCGAGGAAAGCGGTAATCCGGCGTATGATTTATTTCTGGGGTAGATGTGATGTGCGCCCGCCCAAATGGGTGTGCTTTTTCAAGGCTTGGTGTTTTTAATTCGCCCAACATCGTTTCCATGGGTTTGAGTATGAGAAATGATAGAGTTAGAAGCCGATGTGTGAGTTGGGTTATACACCATTTAGTGCCTATTCCTAGTTGGGCGACGGGAATCGCAGCATGAGTGAAGAACCTGTATCGGGTCAGCCCGCCGTAACCCGCCGCGTGGGTATCATCGAAGCATCTGGCGAAATACTCCGCGCCACCCCCGGTTTGCTTTCCCAGGTTCAATCTCAAAGTGCAACACCTCGTGAATGAAGGCATCCGCGCTACGATGCGCGGACTATGCCTAAACAATACAGTCACCTATCAAAACATGAACGAGATATAATCGCCGTACTGCGCAGCCAAGGGGGTACTCTTCGATCCATCGCCCGACAGCTTCAGCGCAATCCTTCGACCCTTTCCTGCGAGTTACAGCGCAACGCGCCGCCGCTACACCGAGGCTATTACCTCCCGCATAAGGCGCATGCCCGCGCCCGACACCGCTGGCGCGTTAGCCATCAGCGGCCGCGTCTCAAATCAGCGGCTCTGCGCCATCATGTGCGGTCACGCCTGAAACTGGGCTGGTCGCCGGAGTTGATCGCAGGCCGGCTCCGGCATCAGACGCGATGGCCTACGATCAGCCACGAAGCTATCTACCCATGGCTCTATACCGACGCCCGTATAATGATCCCGCATTTAACCCGCGCCCACCGCAAGCGCTGGCCGCGTGGTCATAGCCGCAAACATCGCAAATCCCATATCCCAGGGCGTGTTCCGCTCGCGCAGCGCCCGGTCTCTATCATGCTGCGCCGCCAGGCCGGTCACTGGGAGGTCGATACCGCCGTCTCCCGTCAGGGGCCCGCCGCCTTGGCCGTACTCGCCGAGCGCAAGACCCGCTTCATCAAACTACAGCGCCTGCCGCGTCGCTCTGCCGGCTCCATCCGCCTCGCCGTGAATCGCACCCTGGCACAATACCCGACGTCGTTACGCCGTACATTGACCTATGACAACGGCACCGAGAACACCGACCATCAGGACATCAATGCTGCGCTCGGCACCCGTTCCTTCTTCTGCGAACCCTACCGCAGCTGGGAGAAGGGTACCGTCGAAAACAGTGTCGGCCTCGTCCGGCGCTACTTCCCCAAAGGCACAGACTTTACCGGACTCTCTAAACGTGAGATAAAGCATGTCGAGCGGCGTCTTAATAATCGTCCGCGAAAGTGCCTTAACTACTTAACACCCGCGGAAGCCTTTCGCCGCGAGTGTTGCACTTAGTTGTTGAATTCAGCTTTACACAAACCGGGCTGCTAGAGTGAAATCGAAGTGCGTCACCCTTGAGTCACAACTATATGGGGTAGCGTATGCGTATATCAAAATCAGTAACAGGCGCGGAGCAGGTCACCACGGGAAAGCTGATGGATGATCTGCGGACGGTGGTGGCCGATGCGGAGGAGTTGCTGAAAGCCACTGCCAGCCAGACCGGCGAGCGGATCGCGGCGGCGCGCGCCAAGGCGGAGGAATCGCTGAAGTCCGCCAGGGCCGGGCTCGCCGCGGCGCAGGCTGCGGTGGTGGCAAAAACCAAGGAGGCCGCAATGGCCACCGATGAGTATGTGCGCGCCAATCCGTGGCAGTCGGTGGGCGTCGCCGCTGCGGTGGGCGTCGTGCTCGGCATGTTGATCGCGCGCCGCTGATCCGGGCGCATGGTTTCTGAAGCGCACGGCCCCGGCGGAGGCTTGTTCAATTCCGTGAAGGCGCTGGCGGCCACCCTGCTCGCCATCGGCCGCACACGGCTCGAGCTGCTCTCCACCGAGATCGAAGAGGAGCGGATGCGGATCAGTTCCATCCTGCTATGGACGCTGGTCGCACTGTTTTGCGCCGGTCTCGGCGTCGTGCTTGCGACGCTGTTCGTGGTGGTCTTTTTCTGGGACACCCATCGCCTGCTGGCGTTGGGCACTGCTGCGATTCTGTTTCTCTTCGTGGCGGCGCTGGCGTGCGCGGTGGTGATCGGCAAGGCCAGAGCCAAGCCGCGCCCGTTTGCGGCCAGCCTCGGGGAGTTGTCCAAGGACTGCGAACAGTTGACCTCCCGCTCGTGAACGCGAGGCTGACCGAATTGGCTCAGCGCCGGGCGACTCTGGTAGCAAGAGCCGCCGCCCAGCGCGCGACGCTGTCGCAGGCCTATGCGCCCTGGCGCGGGCCGCTGGCGATAGTGGATCAAGGGTTGGTGGCGCTGCGTTACATCAGGGGCCATCCTGCGTTGCTGGTGGGCGTGGTGGCCTTGATGGCGGTGCTGCGGCGTCCCAAGCGTGTGGCGCAATGGCTGGAGCGCGGCTGGGTGGCGTGGGGCGCGGTGCTTGCGGTAAAGCGGGGTCTGTCCAATTTATAAATAGTAGCGAGCGTTGGCTCTTGAAACTACCGCGCTAATTCACAAACCACACGATCAGGTTGTAGCCCAGAATATAAAGCGCCACGGCGCCGCAGACGCCGATGATCAGCAGCAGAAACAGCGCGTAGATACCGCGTCCCATCAGGTTACCGCCATTTCGTGGGCGGGCGTTTCGATAAAAAACGCTGCGCTGCATGCGGGACAATATTTCCACAACGGCGGGCGCTCTGCGGGCTCCAGTTTGATCTCGATAGTGCTATGGCACACGGGGCATAGTCCTTCTATTTTTTGGCTGGTGGTGGTGGCGCGGTAACGCTGGTAACCCAGCAACACTCCGGCAAGGGTGAGGGCGGGCACCAGAATCCAGTGCAGGCCGATGATGGGCAGCGCGAGCAGCGCCAGCACCCAGCACACGGCCCACACCTTTGCCGCGCGCACTACTCGCGCGCGCGGACTATACGCGGTAACGTGCAGTGCGCCCGGCTGCGCGCCGCCGTCATTGCTTTTGATTACGACAGGTTGCCGCTCGATTTGTGGCATACGGCCTAGTGTATCATGGGCCTGTTTCTGCCCCATAATTCAACGCTGCACCATCAGGATTTCCGCATGCTCAAAGGGCTGAAAATTTTCGCCTGGCTCGTCGGCATTGTGCTGCTGGTGATTGTCGTCGCCTCCATCGCGCTGCCGCTGTTTTTCAACCCGAACGATTTCAAGCCGCAGATCGTGCAACTGGTGCAGGAAAAAACCGGGCGCGAACTTACCTTGCAGGGCGACATTACGCTGTCGGTGTTTCCGTGGCTGGGTGTAAAGACCGGCGCGCTCGCGCTCGGCAACGCGCCGGGGTTCGGCAAGCAGCCCTTGGTCAGCGCCGAGGCCGCCGAGGTGCGCGTAAAACTGCTGCCGCTGCTGCGCAAAGAGGTGCGGCTGGACACCGTGTCGTTGCGCGGGTTGGTGCTCAATCTCGGCAAGGATAAATCCGGCAAAACGAACTGGGCTGATCTCATTCCCAGAAATGAAAAAACGGAGGCCAAAAATCCGCTCGCCAATCTCGCGGCGCTGGCCATCGGCGGCGTGGGCATCAGTAATGCCGCCGTCACCTATGACGACCGGGGAACGGGTGCGCATTACGCGCTCGACAAAATAAATCTGCGTACCGGCGCGCTTGCCGATAATACGCCGTTTGATGTCGCGCTCGATTTTGCGCTCGAAAGCAAGCAGCCTGCGCTGAGTGCGCGGTTTTCCGCCAAGGGCAAAGGTAAGTTCGACATCGCGCAGCAACACTACCAGCTTCAGGGCATGCTGCTCAAAACTGTCGTGCAGGGTAAAAATTCTGACGCCAAATCGGCTCTCAGCCTGTCCGCGCGGCTTAACATGGAGTGGCCGCAGCAGACGCTCACGCTCAGCGACGTAAAACTGAGCGGCCTTGGCGTGACGGCCAGCGGCAGCTTCAAGGGTAGCCAGATTGTCGACGCGCCGACCTTCAACGGCAACCTCAAGGTGACGGAGTTGAACCCGCGCGCGCTGATGCCGCTGTTCGGCGTCACGCCGCCCGCAACCGCCGACCCCGCCGTGTTGACCAAGATCGCCCTCGAGACGCAGATCGACGCCAGCGCGCAGCATCTGCGATTGAGCAACCTGCGTCTGCGCCTGGATGACACCACGGCCACCGGCAGCCTTGGCATCAACAATCTTTCCAGACCTCAGCCGGTGTTGGCGCTTGCGCTGAATACGCTCGATCTCGACCGCTATCTGCCGCCGACGCTGTCACCGGCGCCGTCATCAGCGCAGGGGGGTAAAAAATCCGCCGCCACACCGGCGAGTGTCGCAGCGGCAGCGGCAAGCGCGCTGCCGGTCGAGCTTCTGCGCAAGCTGAACCTCGACGCTACGCTGCGCGTCAAAACGCTCCGGGTGAAAAATCTGCGGCTGGCCGATGCGCTGGTCGTGCTTGTTGCGCACAGTGGCGATATCAAGTTGAGGCCACTGAGCGCGAATCTCTATCAAGGCAAATACAGCGGCGGCGCGGGTCTCGATGTGCGCGGTAAAGTCCCGCAGCTTACGCTGGACGAATCGCTATCCGGCGTGCAGATCGGGCTGCTGCTCAAGGATTTATATGGCAAGGATCGTCTCGAAGGCCGCGCCACGCTCAGCGCCAAACTTACCGCCCAAGGCGCCACACCGGAGGCGCTGAAGCGCACACTCTCGGGCAATGCCGCGTTTAGCATCACCGACGGTGCCGTGAAGGGCGTCAACATTGCACAACTGCTACGTGATGCACAGGCCAAACTGAAAGATGGCGCAGTGGCAGCGGACAACAGCACGCCCAATCAGGCTGATTTCAGCGAACTGAGCGGCACGCTCACGCTCGTCAACGGCGTCGCGCACAACGACGATCTCGCCGCAAAATCGCCGCTGCTGGGCGTCGCCGGCAAAGGCCAGGCGGATCTCGTGCGCGAGCAGATGGACTATCTGATCAGCGTCACCGTGGTAAGCACGCTCGAGGGCCAGGGCGGCAAGGCGCTGACCGACCTCAAAGGGCTCACCATTCCGGTGCGCATCAGCGGGCCGTTTTCCGCTCTTGCCTACCGCCCTGACATCAACGCCATGATTGGCGACACCGCCAAGGCCAAGGTGCAGCAAAAGCTGGACGAAAAGAAACAAGGGCTGCGCGACCGCTTGCAGGATAAACTCAAAGACCTGCTTAGCCGATGACACACACGTGTGCCGCCTCGTCGTCGCCCGCACTGAGCGTGCGGCTACTGACGTGGTTCGACCGCTTTGGCCGCAAGGATTTGCCCTGGCAGATCAACCCCTCACCCTATCGGGTATGGGTGTCCGAGATCATGCTGCAGCAGACGCAGGTGGCGACCGTCATCCCTTATTACCTGCGCTTTATCGAGCGCTTCCCGGATGTGAGCGCGCTTGCGCGCGCCTCGCTGGACGAGGTGCTGCACCTGTGGACGGGTTTAGGCTACTACGCGCGTGCGCGCAACCTGCACCGCGCGGCGCGCATCATACGCGAGCACCACCACGGTGAACCGCCGCGTGACATCAATCTGATCATGCAACTGCCCGGCATCGGGCGCTCGACCGCAGGCGCGCTGCTCGCGCTTGCGCACGGCGAGCGTCACGCCATACTCGACGGTAATGTGAAGCGTGTGCTGGCGCGTTTTCACGCTATCGAAGGCTGGCCGGGCGCGCGCTTGGTTGAAAAAAAACTGTGGGCGCTGGCCGAGGCGCATCTGCCTGCAACACGCCTGCGCGACCATACGCAGGCGTTCATGGATTTGGGCGCCACCGTGTGTACGCGCGCGCAACCCGCGTGCACACGCTGCCCGCTGGCGGACGACTGTGCAGCGCACACCGCAGGGCGCGCGACGGATTTTCCCGCGCCCAAACCGCGCGCGGCAAAGCCGGTGCGCCAAGTCACGCTGGTGATGCTGCGCAACCAGGAGGGTGCGGTGCGGCTTGTGCAGCGCCCGCCTGCGGGCCTATGGGGCGGGCTGTGGAGTCTGCCTGAATGCACCCACCGCAGCGGACGGAAAATTCAGCGCTGGTGTGAAAGTGAGCTCGGCCTTATCGTCGGGCAGGTCGAGCGCCATGATGCGCTGCGCCACAGCTTCAGCCATTTTCATCTCGACATCCTGCCCATGGTCGCGGAGGTAACCGGTCAGCGGCCCGCCGTCATGGAAACACGGCCTGCCGTCTGGTATAACATCACAAAGCCTGACGCGCGCGGCCTCGCCGCGCCGGTGAAACGTTTATTAGCTAAGTTAGCGGGGGTATCCCGCAAGGAAAATTCATGACGCGAATGGTGAACTGCGTAAAACTGGGCCGCGAGGCCGAAGGCCTCACACTGCCACCGTATCCCGGCGCGCTCGGCAAGCGGATTTTTGAAGCCGTCTCCGCCGAGGGGTGGAAGCTGTGGGTCGGTCATCAAACCATGCTCATCAACGAAAACCGGTTGAGTATGATTGACCCCAAGGCGCGCGAATTCCTCGCGCTTGAGCTGGAAAAATTCTTTTTTGGCGAAGGCTCGGCGAAGCCGTCGGGTTACGTGCCGCCAGCAGGAAAATAAGCTTGGCTGGCACTGCCGCCACGCCTACTCATTGCCCACGGCGTGCGTGTGCTGGTAAAGCCATCACTCAAGAGGGCGGGGGGTGCCATGAACAATATTCATCTCCGTCAGTTGCAAAAAAATATCCGGCACGGACGGCTGGACATCACCCTTGCCGATGGCCGGACGCACAGCTTCGGCGCTGACGGCCCGCGCGTGGGTATTGTGCTGCACGATGACGGCGCGCTCAGGCGCATCCTGCGCGATACCGAGCTGATGCTGGGCGAAACCTACATGGACGGTGCGTGGGATGCAGTGATGAGAGCTCCGGCCTGGTGATCTGCGATATCGAGATATTGCGGCCGCACTACGCCAAGACAATGGCCTTATGGCATCAGCGCTTTCACTCGCATTGTGCCAAGGTCGCGCAACGCATGGGCGAGCGTTTTTGCCGCATGTGAGAGTTTTATCTCGCCTCGTGCGAGGCGGCGTTCCGCTGGCGTGACTTGGTGGTGTTTCAGCTGCAGCTCACGCACCGTCTGGACGCGGCGCCCATCACGCGCGCCTACCTCTACCGCGCAGGCGACAAAACAGGCGTGCCCGCATCCGAAGCGGTGCGCGCATGGCAGGAAGACTGAAAGGGAAAATCCTGTAGCGGGATCAGACGGCGAGGCGGACGCGGTTACGGCCCTCGGCATTGGCCTGATAGAGCGCGTCGTCGGCCCTTTTAAACAACAGCTCGTCGTCGCCCTTGCTGTCGAGAAACGCCACGCCCGCGCTCACGGTAAAATGGATGGCAGCGTCATTGTACGCTCAGCCGACACTCTCCGCCGCCTGACTGTCAACGCCAAATGGAAATGTCCTCTTTCCTGCAAAGCAGAAATGTCCGCTTTCACCTTTTCTCTCCTTGCTGCCAAGTAGCGCATTGCCCATCGTTGGGGGACTTGCCGACAGGCATGTTTCTCCACGGATGATCCGCTGCGGGCTGGTGTCCCGTACTGCGCCGCATCACCGCTGTATCCGCTCGCACATTGACCGCCTTGCCGTCTGCCGCCGGTGCCTGACGCAGCGGTTTATCCATCGCGCTATAGCTCAGTTTGCGCCTTTGCCAGAACAATTCGCAGCGGCCGTCAAAGTGTTCATGCACCGTGACCTTCGCCCCTCTCAGCCCCGGCCTGGTGCTGCGGGTGGCTGCGCCAAGACCGCCCGCAGGGCGAGTGTCTGGCGGCGGCCCCTTTACGGTGGCATCGTCAATGAACGCCAGCAGGCTGCAAGACGCGCTGCGTCCTTCAAACCAGTCGTGCGGGCTGCCGTCGATCTGGATCATTTCGCCGAAGCGAGGGCGGCGTTCACGCATGGGGTAGGTGCAGGCCGTGCCACCCTTTTTGGTGTGCCAGTAGCCAGCAGTGATCATCATCTGGCGTGCGCTCTCGACGGACATCCGAATGCCGTGCAATTCGGCCAGTTTCTCGTTGGCCAGCGTCGGGGCGAAGTCGCCGTAGTGCGCGGCTATGAGTTCGACGGCCGTGGTGCGCGTGGCTTCGTTCAGCCGCCCGCGGGAGGCTCTGCCGCGCTTTTTGCTGATCAGTGCCGTTAGCCCAGCCTGATAACCCTTGGCCAGCCGCTTCAAAAATATCCGCCCCTGTTTTAACAGGGGCCGAGTTTAATCAAAGCGGACATTACTACTTGGGGCTAACATTTCGCTAGTTTGCCCTTGATCACCATAGATGAATCGTGTTAATTTACAGGTTCGATTATTATTTTTTTGAGGGGTAAGTAAATGACAAAGAAAATTCTCGTATTGCTTGGTGCCGCGCTGTTTGCCTTAGGTCTTGCTGGTTGCAACAAGGCTGAAGAAGCCAGCGAAGCGCCGGCGGCCGCTGTTGAGGCACCCGCTGCTGAGGCGCCTGATGCCTCACCGGCAATGGCCGCTCCTGCTGAACCGGCCGCTGAACCGGCACCGGCCGCACCTGCTGAAGGCGCCGCCAAGTAACATTGGTATCTGATGATGGCTGGCAGCTTTTTCTGCCAGCCATCATTATTTTATTTTTCCTCTTTGAATTATGTCTGCGCCGTCTTGATCTGCGCGGCCATCGACACAACCTCCTGCTGCGCCTCCTTAAGCCTCCATCGCTAGCCTCAGGAAGGAAATGCCTGTCTCCACCACTTCTCTTAAACCAGTTCGCCTGCGCCCAGCGGCGCTCGCAGCCTTGGCGGTGCGTGTGGGCAAGAGGCTCAAGCGGCACGGCGCTCTGCTCGTCACTGCGGAATCATGCACCGGCGGCTGGGTAGCCCAGGCCGTCACGGCGGTACCCGGGAGCTCGGCGTGGTTTGAGCGCGGCTTTATCAGCTACACCAACATCGCCAAACAGGAGATGCTGGGCGTACCGGCTGCCACGCTGCGTGCGCACGGCGCGGTGAGCGAGGCTACGGTATGCCGCATGGCCGAGGGCGCGCTGCGCCATAGTCATGCCCAGATAAGCCTTGCGGTGAGCGGTATCACCGGGCCGGGCGGCGCCACCCAGACCAAACCGCTCGGCACCGTATGTCTGGCCTGGGCCGGATGCGGACGCGAAACGCGCAGCCGCACCGGGCACTTCTCCGGTGATCGTGAGGCGGTGCGGCGTCAGGCCGTGTTTGCCGCCTTGCAGGGCGTGCTGGATTTTCTGCACGATGGATGAGGCGGATACCGCCGTCGGCTGAGCCGTTACTCCACCGGCGTATCGAAGCTATTGCCCCACTCCGACCACGCCCCCGGATAGCCCTTGATGCGCGGGTAGCCGAGCGACTTGAGCACGATATAGGTGTGCGACGAGCGCTGATGGGTCTGGCAGTACACGATGGCTTCCTTGTCCGGCGTTACCCCGATCTCGTCAAGTCGCGCGCGCAGCGCATCGGCGGGTTTGAGGCGTCCGCTGTTTTGCATGTCGAGCGCCTCGGTCCAGTCCATATTAACCGCGCCGGGGATGTGGCCGCCGCGCTGGGCACGTTTGTCGGTGCCGCGATACTCGCCCGGCGTGCGCGCATCGAGCAGCTTCACCTGCGAGTCTGCCAGATGCGCGAGGATGTAGTCCTTGTCCGCCAGCGCGCCGCCTGAGCGCGCCGCCCGATAGCGGCTTGCGCCGGGCCGGGCGGGCGTATTGCTCACCGGATGCCGCCCCGCGAGCCACGCGCGTAGTCCGCCATTCAGCAGTGAAAAGTGCGCATGGCCGATCACGTCCAGCGTCCACAGCAGACGGCAGGCCTTGGCGCCGCCCTCGTCGTCGTAAGCCACCACATGCATGCCGGGGGCAAGGCCCAGCGCCGAAAACACCTGGCTGAGGTGCACGTCATCCGGCAGCAGGCCCATCACCGGCAGCTGCGCCGTGATGAGTTGCGTGTACTCCAGGTGCACGGCGCCGGGAATATGCTGGCTGGCGTAGGTCTCCGGCCTGCACAGATCAACTATCAAAAGTTTTTGTGCGCCGAGCTGCTCCGCCAACTGCGCGGGCTCGACCACGAGAGGGAGTAAGGGCTGCATGAGGGTGCTCCTGATTTTTCGGAAAGCTTACCCTACTTGCTTGGCCTATAGATAGCCATGGTAGATAGCTGCCGCCCTTGAAGTCGCGGCCCGTGATCCCCAGTATAATAAGCACAGTTACACTCACTTAATGAAGGAAGGTATTGCATGACGGTTGCGACGCACAAGGAAACGCTGGGGTTTCAGGCCGAGGTGAAGCAGTTGCTCGGCCTCATGATTCACTCGCTCTACAGCAACAAGGAAATATTCCTGCGCGAGCTGATTTCCAACGCCTCCGACGCCATCGACAAACTGCGCTTCGAGGCGCTCACGGACGACGCCCTCTACGAAGGCATCAGCGAGCTCAACATCCATGTGCACTACGACAAAAAGCAGCGCACCGTCACCCTCGCCGACAACGGCATCGGCATGACCCGCGCCGAAGTGGTGGATAACATCGGCACCATCGCCAAATCCGGCACCCGCGCGTTCTTCGAAAAACTCACCGGCGACCAGGCGAAAGACGCACACCTCATCGGCCAGTTCGGCGTCGGATTTTATTCGGCCTTCATCGTTGCCGACAAGGTCACGCTCACCACACGGCGCGCCGGGCTCACCGCGGAACACGGCGTGCGCTGGGAATCGGGCGGCGAGGGCGACTACAGCATCGAAACCGTCGCAAAAGAGACGCGCGGCACCGAGGTCACGCTGCACCTGCGCGCGGGCGAGGACGAATTCCTCGACGGCTTCCGCCTGCGCGGCATCATCCGCACCTACTCCGACCACATCAGCGTTCCCATCCTGCTGCCGTCGGAAGACAAAGAGAAAAACGAGGCCTACGAAACCGTCAACCGCGCCTCGGCCCTGTGGACGCGCCCCAAGGCCGACATCAGCGCGGACGAATACACTGAATTTTACAAGCACGTGGCGCACGACTTCGAGCCGCCGCTCGCGCACGTGCACAGCCGCGTCGAAGGCAAGCAGGAATACACGCTGCTGCTGTATGTTCCGGCGCGCGCGCCGTTCGACCTGTGGGATCGCGACAGCCGCCACGGCGTGAAGCTGTATGTGCGGCGCGTGTTCATCATGGAAGACGCGCAACAGCTCATGCCGCATTATCTGCGCTTCGTGCGCGGCGTGATCGACTCCAACGACTTGCCGCTCAACGTATCGCGCGAGATTTTACAGGGCAGCAAGGTGGTCGAAACCATGCGCGCGGCGTCGGTCAAGAAAGTGCTGGCGCTGCTGGAAGATGTCGCGGCGGGCGACGCCGAGAAATACGCCAAATTCTGGAAAGAGTTTGGGCTTGTGCTCAAGGAGGGCGTAGTGGAAGATCACATCAACCGCGAACGTATTGCAAAACTATTGCGCTTCGCCTCCACGCACCAAGACACCGACGCGCAGGATGTGACGCTCGCCGATTATGTCGCGCGCATGAAGCCGGGGCAGGACAAAGTCTATTACATCACCGCCGACACCTTCGCCGCCGCAAAACACAGCCCGCACCTCGAACTGCTGCGCAAGAGCGGCGTCGAGGTGCTGCTGATGTACGACCGCGTCGACGAATGGCTGGCCTCACACTTTTCCGAGTTCGAAGGCAAACAGCTACAGTCCGTCGCCAAGGGCGAGCTTGATCTTGGCAAAATCGAAGGTGTAAGCGACACCGAGCAACAGAACAAGCCCGCCGATGAATTCCAGGGCCTGATCGAACGCATCCAGACCGCGCTCGGCGACCGCGTGAAGGAGGTGCGCGTCAGCCGCCGCCTCACCACTTCGCCCGCGTGTCTGGTCAGCGAGGCGCACGACATGGGCGCACACCTCGAACGCCTTCTCAAGGCTGCCGGGCAGGCGATACCGGGCAGCAAACCGATACTGGAAATCAATGTGGAGCACCCACTCGTCGTGCGCATCACCCATGAAGCCGACAACGACCGCTTCACCGACTGGGCACACATCCTGTTCGACCAAGCCCAACTCTCGGAAGGTGCCCAGCTCGAAGACCCGGCGGCCTTCGTGCGCCGACTGAACCAGCGGTTGGTGGAGCTTGGTGCATAATTCTAGCTAGATGATAAAAACACTATAGATGATATTCGCAATAAGATATTAACGTTCCATACTCAGCTTGAGTCAGATGAAAATCATCGCTACAAGTCATGGGAGCACTGTTATAACTACTTTACTGGAAATGAAATTGATGTAGATATAGCTTGTTTGCACATGTCTTTTTATCTGGCCAGCTAGGGAATGTATCGCGGATCAAGTTTCTTGCTTTAGAAAGACTATCTTATTCATAAGGAAGCTGTAGAGCACATCTTACAAAACAAGCATCTTCAAAAAATAAATTACCAAGCCTCTGGAAAAGCGCATATAGAAGAAATATTTATTCTCATTGACTGGATAAAGAATTGGTATCGAAACAATATCAAAAGCATTAATGGCGTTGCTCGTAAAATTAATGTTACTGATACGCTGGCAAAAAAAATAATATTAGGCACTCTCGGTTGTGTTCCAGCATATGATCGTTATTTTATTGATGGATTGAGAGCTAAGGGATTAAGTTATTCTGGGTTAAAGCCAAACAACTTTCTTGCTGTTGTCAAATTCTATCTGGAAAACAAGCAGAGCTTTGATTACGTAAATGCAAAAATACTAGAAAATAGCGGTGTTAATTACCCCCCTATGAAGCTAGTAGACATGTATTTCTGGGAACTAGGTTTCGAAGCTGACAAAAAATTATCTAGCCAGGCAAATCCGGCTGGCGCCAAAAAGCGGCTCGGCTGATTTGCGGCGTTAGATGCCCCTTGCCCAGCCGACTGATCCCAGCCTTCCATTGAGCCGACTTATACAGCCTATTTGTTCAAATAGCTGATAGCGCCCTTTCGATCAATGCTATGTCAGCATCCGCAAGCGTCAATGTAAGCGCGGTCTGCTGGGCTTGCGCGGACATTTTTTCCATGTCTTTTGCAGAATCTCGATGAGTTTTTGCTCGTCGTGTTTTTGCGCGAAGGCGGAAAAATAGTGTTCGAGAAAAACGAGGCAGGCGGTGTCTTCCAGCCGTTGCGCCTCGGGGTCGTTTTTGAGGTGGGTCTTTTTCAGTAAATTTTCAACGCGGACGATAGTCGCCTCATCGTAGCCGGTGTGCTGCATGATTTCGCGCGCGGTTTGGGCGTGGGCGGTGCGCCATTGGTGATAGCCGCGCCGGTCCATCGGATAGTGGCTGCGCGGTATCGTCCAGCGCCCGATGTGCTGGCTGCGCGCCGCGAGGCGCAGCGCCTCGGAGGCCTCCGGCGCGAGACGCGCAAGCCACGCCGTCATGCGCTCGGCGTAGAGCAGCTCCTTGGGATATTCTTGGCCTGCAACGATTTCGTGGTTGGGGTCTGCGCCATTGAACGCGTCCATGCGTTCAATGGCTGCACAAAACCGTGTGCCTAACACTTTTGTCCTATGGGTACCTTTCTTTCTGGAGACTGTAAGGCCCGCTGCCAAAGGTCATGATGTAGAGCATGCCGCCCATGATGGCGAGATTTTTCATGAAGGCATTATACTGCTCGGGATCCGCCCAAAACGGGTGAAAGATTAACGTCACCGGGATTAAAAACAGGAAGAGGGCGAGCGCCGCCCAGCGTGCCTGGAAACCCAGTAATAGCAGCAACCCGCCACCCAGTTCGATGAGGATGGTAAGCGCGAGCAGCGCCTCGGGCATCGGCAAGCCCTTGCTGGCCATGTAACCCAGCGTGCCGTCCCAGCCGTTGATCTTGCCATAGCCGGCGAGGATGAAAATCAGCGCCAGAAAGATGCGTCCGACGAGGGGGCCGTATTGGTTCAACTGATTGCATGTCATGGTGCGATCTCCTTGTTGGGTTATGGGAGCCAATGCGCGCGGCGTGCTGTCCGCGCCTCATGGTAGCAAATCCGGCCGTCGAGAACACCAGCACGAACGGCAGCAACAGCGTAAGATCAGCGTGAAGGTCAACGACTGACGCCCTATGTCCAAAGGGCGGGAACTTTCGGCGCCTGCGGCCCTCTTAATTAGCGAAAGTCCTCTCCACAGGAATCCATATGACCGCATTACTCCGCCCGCTCAGGACTGCTCTGCTTACTCTTTTGGTGAGCGCGCTTCCCCTTGCTGCCCTATCCGGCGCCTACGCCGCGCTACCTGCCACCGACAGTCAGCAGAGCCCGTTGCCCACGCTCGCGCCGATGATCGAGCAGACGACGCCTGCGGTGGTCAACATCGCCACGCGCGGACGGGTGGCGATACAAAATAATCCGCACCAGAACGATCCCTTTTTCCGGCGTTTTTTTGATCGCCCCGACCAGCCGCGCGAACGCGAGCCGCAGAGCCTGGGCTCCGGCGTCATTGTGGATGCGAAGCGTGGTTACGTGCTCACCAATCATCACGTCATCGACAACGCCGACGAGATTACGGTGACGCTGCGCGACCGGCGCAGCGTCAAGGCCAAGGTGATCGGCTCCGACCCTGACGCCGACGTGGCGGTGATCCAGATTCCGGCGGAAAATCTGACCGCCTTGCCGCTGGCCGATTCCGCCAAGCTGCGCGTGGGCGATTTTGTGGTGGCGATAGGCAACCCCTTCGGTCTCGGCCAGACCGTCACCTCCGGCATCGTGAGCGCGCTCGGGCGCAGCGGCCTCGGCATCGAGGGCTACGAAGACTTTATTCAAACCGACGCCTCGATCAACCCCGGCAACTCCGGCGGTGCGCTGGTGAATCTGCGCGGCGAGCTGGTCGGCATCAACACCGCGATCCTGGCACCGGGCGGCGGCAACATCGGCATCGGCTTCGCTATACCGATCAACATGACGCGCAGCATCATGGCGCAGTTGATCGAGACCGGCAAAGTGCGGCGCGGGCGCCTCGGCATACAGGTGCAGGATCTCACGCCGGAGCTGGCGCAGGCCTTCAATCTCGCGCCGGGCGCGGCCCTGCAAGGCGCCGTTATCGCGCAGGTGGCTCAGGGCTCGCCGGCGGACAAGGCCGGCGTCAAGGCCGGTGACATCGTTACTGCGGTGAACGGCCAGCCGGTGCGTGATGGCGGTATGCTGCGCAATGCCATCGGGCTGCTACGTCTCGGTGACAAGGTGCGGCTCAATGTCCTGCGCGACGGGAAATCGCGCGCCATCGAGGTCGCTGTGAAAGAAAGCCCGCAAGAGGCGCGCGTCGGCGCCAAGCACGACGACCCGCGTCTCGCCGGTGTGGTCTTCGGCGCCGTCAACGAGAGCTCGCCCTTGTTCGGCAAGATCGCCGGCATCCCGGTGATGGATGTCGATCCCGGCAGCCGCGCCGCACAGGCGGGCCTGCGTCCGGGCGACATGGTGCTTTCGATCAACCGCCAGCCGGTGCGCACGCCGGATGATCTGGTGCGTGCGACGCAGCGCAAGGGCCCACTGCTGTTCAACGTGCGGCGCGGCGACAGCGCGCTGTTCATCTCGATACCGTAAGCGGCGCTGGTCAACCGCGCGCGGATTACTCAGGAGTCAGAAAATAAGGCTACAACATTAATTGATGTGACTCCTGAGCAAAAACCCTGTTTACTTTACCCCCACCCTGTCCCGCCCCTGAACAGGGGGCTGGGACGTAGCGGGAAGTGTGGTCTTACTTACTAACTTATGATTACCGTATCACCAGCTTGCCAACCATGCCCTGCTTAAAGTGGTCTTTGGGCGTGCTGGCATGACAGGCGATGGCGAACTCGCCGGGCTGCTCCGGCGTGAAGCGCAGCACGACCTTGCCGCCCGGAGGAATCTCCAGCTCGTTCAAGCCCTGCATCTCGGCCAGAGTGCCCTGCACCTTCATGGTCACCGCCACGCCATGCAGGGCATCGGTCACAAATTCATGCGCCGTGGTTCCCCTGTTTATCAAAACAAGGCGCGCGGGCTGGCTGGCCTTGAGCGTGGTTAGCGCGGGTTCAAAGCGATACTCTTGCAGATAGATCGTTGCCTGCTGTACCGCGTTCGCGTGCGGTATTTCGTGATGTGCCGCTGCGCCTTTTTCGTCGCCGGGCGGTAACACCTCCGCGCTCACTGCCGCAATGGGCGCGCAGACCATAAATCCGCAGAGCAATAAACGGGTTGTGTTGCTGTATCTCATGGGGCTTTCTCAATAAATGATTTAAAAAGAGTGGGGCGCACCGCGCCCCCAAAAGGAGAGTAATGCTGTAATAAAAAAGCGGACACCCGTTAAGGTGTCCGCCACAAGCCAAGGCAACGTGAAGGCTCAGAAATCGTGGTTGATGCCGATGGAGAAGGTGGAGGGATTCGCGCCCGCTGCCACCAAGGTTACGTTACCGGTGCTGCCGCCCGTGCCCAGACCGTAACGCGCGCCGGTGTCGTTGTCGCTGCGGGCATACAGGGCGTAGAGGGCCGTGCGCTTGGAGAGTGCGTGATCGAGACCCACTACATACCAGTTCGCACCCGTGTTGCTTGCGTAGTCGTTGTCGCCGGCCCTCGCGTACGCAATCTTGACAGTGTTGCTATCCATCTTGTGTGAAAGCGCAACATACCAGGCGTTGCGGTCGAACACGCTCGCTTCATTGTCTTCCGACAGCGATTCGTATACCAAGCCCAGCTTGGTCTTGTCCGCGTTGAAGGTGTAACCCAAACCGGCTGTCAGGCCGTTGGTGTCATTACCGTCTGCGCCATCTACGTTGTCATTGTCGTGCTTTTCATAGGCAACGCTGGCGTAGTAGGGGCCGTTTTCGTACACACCCGCCACGCTGTACCTATCTCGCTTAACGGTAGCGTCTTCATCCAGGCGGTAGGCCGCGAGAAGTTGGAAGCCGCTCATTTTCGGGCTCCAGTAGTTGATGCTGCTCGGCTCGCGCTCGTTGAACGGCGTTTTTGGGCCGGTCGTTCGGCTCACGCTGCCGATGATGGTGTTGAAGTCGCCCATGCTGTCGCTCCAGATGTCGAGCTTGCTGGTGGCGAGCTTGTAGGCATTGTCGGTCACGCCCAGCACCAGCGTGCCGAGCGGGGCGGCGAGGCCGATGTAGCTGTTGCGAGGCTTGCCAAACAGCAAGCCATCGGTGGCGCTGCCATCCATGGTCACCAGGGTTTCCATCTGAAAGATCGCCCGCAAGCCATTGCCTAAATCTTCAGTGCCCTTGAAGCCCAAGCGCGAACTGTTACTGGCGACATCGTTAGCTCGGGTACTGCCGTTATCAGTACTGTTTATGGACATGCGCGCCTTGCCGTAAAGGGTGTAGTTCTCTTCCGCCTGCGCCGCTGTGGCCGTGAGTGCCGCCGCCAGTGCGATGAAAAGAATTTTTGCGTGTGTACGTAGTTTCATTTCACTGTCTCCTACTTTAACTGTTGTTTATCAGCCTAACAGGAGGCTAGCTTATATTAAAATGTAAATGGTATCAATTATCGTTTACATTTATGGGGGTGGCTCTATGCCCTAAATGCTCCAAGCGGAATATCTAAAAGGGTTTGCCCACGGCCAAGAGTACGATCCCGATCAATATTAATACGGGTAACTCATTGAACCACCGGTAAAATACATGGCTTCTGCGGTTGCGGTCGGCCTTGAAATCCGCCACCAGTTTGCCGCAATAGAGGTGATAGGCCACTAGTACCAACACCAGCGCCAGCTTGACGTGAAGCCAGCCCGACGCCTTATACGCAGCCCAGGCATGGTCAAACAGCATCCATAGCCCGAGAATTACTGTGAGCGCCGCCCATGGGGCGATGAAGCGATACAGCCTGCGCTCCATGAGCTTGAAGCGTTCGTTACCGGCTGCGTCTTCACATTGCGCGTGGTAGACGAACAGTCGCGGGAGATAAAACAACCCCGCAAACCAGCTCACCATGAAGATGACATGAAATGCCTTCGCCCAGACCATGCGGGGAGACTACAGCTTGGCCAAGGGGGCTGCGGGCAGCATGGAAAAAGTTTGCGTGCGCAGTTCGGTCATGTCCATACGCCCTTGCGCGCGGCGCACGATCAGCTCGTCACGCAGTTTCATATATCGAGATTGGACGCCTCGAGCGCGTTCTTTTCGATGAAGTCGCGTCGCGGCTCCACCTGGTCACCCATCAGCAGGGTAAATATTTCGTCAGCGGCAATGGCGTCTTCGATCCGCACCTGGAGCAAACGGCGCGCGGCCGGGTTCATAGTGGTATCCCACAGCTGCTCCGGGTTCATCTCGCCGAGGCCTTTGTAGCGCTGGATGTGCAGCCCGCGCCGCGACTCGTTGAGCAGCCATTCGATGGCCTGCTTGAAGCTGCGTACCGGGCTTTGCTGCTCGCCGCGCTGCACGCAGGCGCCGTCCGCCAGCAGTCCGTTGAGGCGCTGGCCGAGGGCGGACAGGCGACGGTAATCTTCGGAGCCGAAGAAGTCTTCATTGAGCAGGTAGTCGGTGCGCAGATTGTGCTGCGTGGCGGTGATGCGCGCACGGCAGGCGCCGGTTTCCGCGTCCGGCTGGACGCTGATCTCGTAGCGTGAGGCGGTCTCGTCGGTGTTGAGGCGGCGCTCCAGCTCACCGAACCACTCCTGCGCCAGGGCCGGCTCACGCAGCGCGGTCGGCCCTTCCAGCCTCGGCATGTAGATGATTTTTTCCAGCAGCAGTGAATCATAACGGCGCGCCAGGCGCTTGATGATCGCCATCGCGGCAAGATAGTTCTGGGCCAGATCGGCGAGCGCCGCGCCGCTGATGGAGACCCCGCTAACGGCGGTGTGCAGCGCGGCGTCCTGCAACGCCACGTGGGCCAGATCGGCGCTCAGCTCAACGTCATCCTTGATGTAGCGCTCTGTCTTGCCGCGCTTGACCTTGTACAGCGGCGGCTGCGCAATATAAATATGGCCGCGCTCGACCAGCTCCGGCATCTGGCGGAAGAAGAAGGTGAGCAACAGGGTGCGGATGTGCGAACCGTCCACGTCGGCGTCGGTCATGATGATGATGCGGTGGTAGCGTAGCTTGTCCGGCACGTATTCCTCGCGCCCAATACCGCAGCCGAGCGCCGTGATAAGGGTGCCGATCTCGGCGGACGACAGCATCTTGTCGAAGCGCGCCCGCTCCACGTTGAGAATTTTGCCCTTCAGCGGCAGGATCGCCTGGTTCTTGCGGTCGCGCCCCTGTTTGGCGGAGCCGCCTGCGGAATCGCCCTCCACCAGATACAGCTCGGACAGTGCGGGGTCGCGCTCCTGACAGTCGGCCAGCTTGCCTGGCAGGCCGGCGAGATCGAGCGCGCTGGAGCGGCGCGTCAGCTCGCGTGCCTTGCGCGCCGCCTCGCGTGCCCGCGCCGCATCGATGATCTTAGCGGTGATGGCGCGCGCCTCGGCGGGGTTTTCCAGCAGGAAGGCCTCAAGCGCGTCGCTCATGGCGGGCTCGACGATGGCCTTGACCTCGGACGACACGAGCTTTTCCTTGGTCTGCGAGGAAAACTTCGGATCCGGCACCTTCACCGACAGCACGGCGGTCAGGCCCTCGCGGGTGTCGTCTCCGGTGGTGGTGATCTTGGCCTGTTTGGCGCTACCCTCGCGCTCAATGTACTGGTTGAGGGTGCGCGTGAGCGCGCCGCGCAGCCCGGCGAGGTGGGTGCCGCCGTCGCGCTGCGGAATGTTGTTGGTGAAGCAGAAGATGTTTTCCTGATAGGAGTCATTCCACTGCAGGGCCGCCTCCACCCCTATGCCGTCGCGCTGCACGTTGACATAAAACACCTTGCCGTGCAGCGGGGTCTTGTTGCGGTTGAGGTGCTCGACAAAGGCGCGGATACCGCCCACGTACTCGAACACATCGCTCTTGCCGCTGCGCTCGTCTTCCAGCCGGATACGCACACCGGAGTTGAGGAAGGACAATTCGCGCAGGCGCTGGGCAAGTACGTCGTAGTGAAACTCGATATGGGTGAAGACAGTGGCGCTGGGCTTGAAGTGTACCTCGGTACCGGTCAGGGTGGTCTCCCCGATCACCTGCAGCGGGGCCTGCGGCTCGCCCAGGCGATACTCTTGCGTGTGGACGCTGCCGTTGCGGCGGATCGTGAGGCGCAGCGACTCCGAGAGCGCGTTGACCACCGAAATACCCACGCCGTGCAGCCCGCCGGAGACCTTGTAAGAGTTATCGTCAAATTTACCGCCAGCATGCAGCACCGTCATCACCACCTCGGCGGCGGAGCGCCCTTCTTCGGGATGGATATCCACCGGGATGCCGCGGCCGTTGTCCGTGACCGTGATGCTGTTGTCGGTGTGGATGGTGACGTCAATCTCGTTGCAGTGACCCGCCAGGGCTTCATCGACGGCGTTGTCTACCGCCTCGAACACCATGTGATGCAAGCCGGTACCGTCATCGGTATCTCCGATGTACATCCCGGGCCGCTTACGGACAGCATCAAGCCCCTTGAGAACCTTGATGCTGGAGGAGTCGTATGTAGGGTTAACCATCATGGGGATGGCTCATTATAACAGGCTTTTTATGGCGTCGTGTTCCACGTGGAACGTGGTTAGAGGCGCATCGGCATGACGACGTACCGGCTGCGCTCATCGCCTTCGGCCTGAACTAGGCAACTGCTGTTGGCGTCACTGAAGGTGATCTGTACGCGCGGCCCCTTGGTGGCGCTGATGGCGTCCTGCAGGTAGGTGACATTGAAGCCGATTTGCAACTCTGCGCCGCCGTACTCTACCGCAACCTCTTCGTCAGCCTCTTCCTGCTCCGGGTTGTGCGTATGGAGGTTGAGTTGCCCCGGCTTCAGTTCCAGCGCGACACTACGAAACTTCTCGCTTGAGATCACCGATATGCGCACCAGGCTCTGGCGCAGGCCTTCGCGCTCCGCGATCACCACCTTGTCGCCGCCTTTGGGTAATACTCGCTGGTAGTCCGGAAAGCGCCCGTCGATCTGTTTGGTGGTCAAGCTGACGCCGTCGGTAGCAAACTGAATGTGGTTTGCGCTCAGCGTTACCGCTACCGGCTGGTCGCTATCTTCCAGCAACCGCGCCAGCTCCTGCACCGCCTTGCGCGGGACTATCACCTGCCGTGATTCTGCCGTGGCCTTGTCGCCGAGCAGGTCGACGCTGCACATGGCCAAACGATGCCCGTCCGTAGCTACGGCATTCAGTTTGCCGTCAGCCATCTCCAGCAGCAGGCCATTCAGGTAGTAACGCACATCCTGCTGTGCCATAGCGAATTGTGTGCTCTCGATGAGCTCCTTCAGTTCTTTTTGCGGCAGTTGCAGGTTTCCCGTTGCTTCTGTGACGCTAACCAAGGGAAACTCATCCGCCGACAACGTCGCCAAGGTGTAGCGGCTTTTGCCCGCCTTCAGCGTTACCTTTCCCTTATCCTCCACCAGATCAATCATGACCTGCTCCGGTAGGGTGCGGACAATATCCAGCAGTTTGCGCGCGGGCAGGGTCGTTCTCCCTTCCTGGCCGCCTTTTTGAGTATGAGCAATAGTGACCTTGGCCTCGATCTCAAGATCAGTACCGACAAAGGTCACCTGCCCATGTTCCACTTGGAGGAGGATGTTGGCCAATATGGGCAGGGTGTGTTTGCGTTCGACCACCCCGGTCACAAGCTGTAATGGCTTTAATAGTGCTTCGCGCTGGAGGCTGAGTTTCATCATGGAGTTACCTTAACTTAATTATTAATAGTTATAATAAGGGCTATGAATACTTGAACAACAACAATAAGCATATTATAAACAATACATTACATATAAAATGTGCTTGAGCAAGGCTGTGGATAACTATCTTGTGCCGGGGTGGAAAACCGTCGCAGAAAAGGCCGCGAAAGTATCCACAGGATATCCTCAGGTTGTAAGCGTCCGCACCAGTCAGGTTGTAAGCGTCCGCACCAGTATCGAATGATCTTCACCGAAGCGTTGATCGGATCCCTTTAGCTCAGCCACCTTGCGCGAGGCGTGCAAGACCGTGGTGTGGTCGCGTCCTCCAAAGGCGCGGCCAATCTCGGGCAGGCTGTGATTAGTAAGCTCCTTGGAAAGCGCCATAGCCATTTGGCGAGGACGCGCCAGCGCGCGCGTCCGCAAAGGTGAAAGCAGGTCAGCCACACGGATTTTATAGTATTCAGCTACCGTCTTCTGGATGTTTTCAATAGTGACCTGTTTGTCCTGAATGGTAAGCAAATCGCGCAGCGCCTCTTTGGCAAAGTCGAGCGTGATAGGGAGACCGGTAAAGCTCGAGTTGGCCACGACACGCCGCAAGGCACCCTCCAGCTCACGGATGTTGGATCGAAAGCGCCTGGCGATGAAGAAGGCCACCTCGTGCGGCAAGTGCGCCGGTATGGCAGCGGCCTTGCTCATTAAAATGGCGACGCGCGTTTCCAGCTCGGCCGGCTCAATAATGACGGACAGGCCCCAGCCGACGCGCGACACTAACCGCTCTTCAAGACCGCGCACCTCCTTGGGATAGCGGTCGCAGGTGAGCACCACCTGGCGCTGGCCCTCAAGCAGGGCATTGAAGGTGTGGAAGAACTCCTCCTGTGAGCGCTCCTTGCCAGCGAAGAACTGGATGTCGTCGATCAGCAGGACATCCACAGAGCGGTAAAAGCGCTTGAAGTCGGCGATGGTATTGTGCTGCAGCGCCCGCACCATATCTGCGACAAACCGCTCGGAGGGGAGATACACCACGCGCGCGGCGGGATTGTTTTGCCGGATATGGTTGCCGAGGGCGTGTAACAGATGAGTTTTACCAAGGCCCACGCCGCCGTATATGAACAACGGGTTATAGGCCCTGCCCGGGCTTGCTGCGACCTGGCGGGCGGCGGCGTGGGCGAGCTGGCTTGACTTCCCGGCGATGAAGTTGTTGAAGGTGTAGTCGGCGTTGAGCGTATTTTGATACGCTGCGTCGGTGTTGTCCGCCGCCTTGCGTGTGTTCGGGCGCAGCGCAGGCGCCACCACCACGGTGGGCGTTGTCCGCCCGCCGACCTCAATCGTTATCTGTAGTGGGGCCCCGTTTTTGACGTGGCCGACAATCTCGATGATGCGTGCGAGATAGCGGTCATGCACCCAGTCGAGCACGAAGCGGTTGGGGGCGAGCAGGCGCATACCCGCGCCGTCCTCGACCGCCTGTAGAGGGCGTATCCAATTATTGAATTCTTGCGCGGACAGCCCCGTTTCGAGGTGTCCGAGGCACGCCTCCCAGAGTCCCACCGGTCACAATCCTGCTGTCAGTTGTATCTTTATTCGAGCACTGGAGTGTATACCCGTAACGCGGTGTTCGCATAGTCCGATGTCGTGGCCGCAACACCAAACATACATTGACAGCTTGGTGCAAGACTTGGCATACTTCGCACCTTACTAATTTTGGAGCCGGGCCTTTGAGGGGCATCGGCGGAGCCCGTTATGAAAAGAACCTATCAACCCAGCAAATTAAAGCGCGCACGCACGCACGGCTTCCGCGCACGCATGGCCACAAAGAGCGGGCGGCAGATACTGAATGCTCGTCGCGCCAAGGGCCGATCCCGCTTAAGCGCCTGACGCGCAGCATTTGGCGTCGGCGCCCTGCCGTCACAACAGGAAACACAGGCTTGTTTCTGCGGCACAATACCAGCGGGTTTTTGACCAGCCGCAAAAAAAATCGGGCGACAAAATTTTCACCCTCCTCGCGCAGCCTAACGACGCCGGTATGGCGCGCCTCGGCCTAGCGGTTTCCAGTAAAGCGGTTCGACATGCGGTGGCACGCAATCGCATAAAGCGTATCGTGCGCGAGACCTTCCGCCTGCGGCGTGAACAGCTCGAGGCGCTGGATTTTATTGTTATCGCCCGCAGCAGCGCCGACCTGAAGACCAAACACGAGCTACACGCCGCCCTTGATAAAGTCTGGTTCAGTTTCATCCGATGCAAAAACTCCTGATCCTCCTGCTCCGCGGCTATCGCTATTTTTTCAGCCCGTGGCTCGGCAATCACTGCCGCTTTCATCCCAGCTGCTCATGTTTTGCCGAGACGGCGATCTCGCGTTACGGCGCGTTCAGCGGCGGATGGATGACGCTGCGCCGCCTCGCCCGCTGTCACCCGTGGCATGCTGGCGGGTATGACCCGGTGCCGGAGCACAAGGAAGGCCTGATATGAACCGGGACAATCTCCGCTTGATCCTGCTGCTGGCGCTGGGTTTCGTGCTGTTCCTGATCTGGGAGGCGTGGCAGAAGGATTATGCCCCCGCCGAGCCCGCCCAGGCGGCAACAACAACGCTGACGCCGAACAGCGTCGCCGATGTGCCGTCCGGCGCCACGGCCCAGCCCGCGCCCGCCGCGACAACAACAGAGGCCCCCGCTACACCCGCCGCATTAGCGACCGCCCAGCGCGTGCACGTAGTGACCGATGTGCTGGACGTCGAGATCGATACCGTGGGCGGAGATCTGCGCCGCCTGGATCTGCTGGCCTACCCCGCTGTCGCGGGGAAACCGGAGCCGGTCCGTCTGATGACGGAAGCCGCTTCCAAGCTGTTTGTGGCGCAGACGGGCCTGCTCGCGGGCGCCAACGGTCCCGACCACCACGCCCAGTTCAAGGCCGAGCAAGCGGAGTACCGCCTGGATCCGGGGGCGAACGAGATCAAGGTGCGCCTGCGCTGGGTGAGTCCGGAGGGTGTGCCGGTCGACAAGATATACACCTTCAGCCGCGGCAGTTATGAGGTGAAAATCGAGCACCAGGTACACAATACCACCGCGCAAGAACTGCAGGGCCGCGCGTACGGGCAGTTTCAGCGCGTGGAAGATACCAGCAGCCAGTCGCACTTTATTTACACCTACACCGGCGGCGTAGTTTCAAGCCCGGAAAACAAATACGAAAAAATCGACTTCGGCAAGATGGCGGAACAAAACCTGAGCCGCGACATCGCGGGCGGCTGGGCCGCCATGTTGCAGCATTATTTTGTCAGTGCCTGGATACCGCCGCGCGACGAAACCAGTCACTACTACACCACGACGCTTAAGGAAGGCGTCGATATCCCGCGCTACATTCTCGGCCTAGTAAGTACAGAGCGCAGCATCAAGCCGGGCGAAAGCGCCACGCTCGGGCTCACACTCTACGTCGGACCGAAGATACAGGATCATCTGAAAGAAGTCGCACCCAACCTCGATCTCACGGTGGATTACGGCATGCTCACCGTGCTGGCGCAGCCGCTGTTCTGGCTGCTGGAATACATCCACGGCGTGGTGAAAAACTGGGGCTGGTCCATCGTGCTGCTCACGCTCCTCATCAAGCTCGTGTTCTATCATTTGTCGGCGGCGAGCTACCGCTCGATGGCCAACATGCGCAAGCTGCAACCGCGCATCATGAGCATCCGCGAGCGCCTGGGCGACGACCGCCAGCGCATGAGCCAGGCGATGATGGAGCTGTACAAAACCGAAAAAATCAACCCGCTCGGCGGCTGTCTGCCGGTGCTGGTGCAGATTCCTGTGTTCATCGCGCTTTACTGGGTGCTGCTCGAAAGCGTCGAGCTCAGGCAGGCGGATTTTATATTCTGGCTCACCGACCTCTCCGGTAAAGACCCGTATTACGTGCTGCCGCTGCTCATGGGCGCCACCATGTTCATACAGATGAAGCTCAGCCCGGCACCGCCGGATCCGCTACAGGCCAAGGTGATGATGGCGCTGCCGGTCATCTTCACCTTCTTCTTCGCCTTCTTCCCGTCCGGGCTGGTGCTGTACTGGGTGGTGAACAACGCGATCTCGATTCTGCAACAGTGGCATATCACGCGTAAAATAGTTGGAAGTGACAAGTAGCAAGGCAGTATGACTAGAGATACCGTCGCCGCCATCGCCACGCCGCCCGGGCGCGGCGGCATTGGGGTGGTGCGCATCTCCGGGCCGCTGGCGCCGCACATCGCGCGGCACATGTTCGAAAAACTTCCCGCGCCGCGCTCCGCGCACTACACCACCTTCCGCGACGAACACGGCGCGACGCTCGATCAGGGCCTCGCGCTCTATTTTCCCGCGCCGCACTCGTTCACCGGCGAAGATGTGCTGGAGCTGCACGCGCACGGCTCGCCCATCGTGCTGGACTTGCTGGTGCGCTGCGCCGTCGCGCTGGGTGCGCGAATCGCACGGCCCGGCGAATTTTCCGAGCGCGCATTTCTGAACGGGAAAATCGATCTCGCGCAGGCCGAGGCCATCGCCGACCTCATCGAGAGCCAAAC
>CAWUTX010000029.1:0-2721 GCA_963925015.1 uncultured Gammaproteobacteria bacterium | reverse complement strand
TGCGCACCGCTCGCCACCGGTGGCGCACGATGCGGCGGCTCGCCGCAGGGGATCAGGCGCATTTCGCTGAGGCCGAGGTCTTGTTGAAGCTCAAGGGCGACGCGCAAATGACCGCAATGGATGGGGTCGAAACTGCCGCCTAAAATGCCTATCATTTTTAAGACAGTGGCGAGTGGCGAGTGGCTAGTAGCGAGGGAAAAAATACCGGTCTTTGCTCGCCACTAGCCACTAGCGACTCGCCACTATTTTCTAACATGGCCATCACCCAGCACGATGAATTTTTGCGTGGTGAGTCCTTCGAGGCCGACCGGGCCGCGCGCGTGCAACTTGTCGGTGCTGATGCCGATCTCGGCGCCGAGGCCGTATTCAAAGCCGTCGGCGAGGCGCGTCGAGGCGTTCACCATTACGGAGCTCGAATCCACCTCGCGCAGGAAGCGTTGCGCGTGCGAGAAATCCTCGGTGACGATGGCGTCGGTGTGCGCCGAGCCATGTTGCGCGATGTGCTCGATGGCTGCACCCAGATCATCCACCACGCGCACCGCGAGGATCGGCGCGAGATATTCGGTGTCCCAGTCTTCTGCGCTCGCGGCCTTGGCGCCCGGCATCAGTGTGCGCGCGGTTTCATCGGCGCGCAGTTCCACGCCGGCGTCGTGATACATCTTGCCGAGTTGCGGCAGCACGCGCGGTGCGATGTCCCTGGCGACGAGCAGCGTCTCCATGGTGTTGCAGGTGCCGTAGCGCTGGGTCTTGGCGTTGTAGGCCACCTGCACCGCCTTTTCAATGTCGGCCTTGTCGTCGATATACACATGACACACGCCGTCCAGATGTTTGATCACCGGCACGGTGGCCTCTTCGCTGATGCGCGCGATCAGGCTCTTGCCGCCGCGCGGCACGATCACGTCCACGTATTGCTTCATACGGATGAGTTCACCCACCGCAGCGCGGTCGGTGGTCTCGATCACCTGCACCGCATCCTGCGGTAGACCCGCGCTCTGCAAGCCCGCACGGATGCAGGCGGCAATCGCCTGATTGGAATGCAGCGCCTCGGAACCGCCGCGCAGAATCGCGGCGTTGCCGGACTTGAGGCACAAGCCGGCAGCGTCCGCCGTGACGTTGGGACGCGACTCATAGATGATGCCGATCACGCCGAGCGGCACGCGCATCTTGCCCACCTGAAAACCGGCGGGGCGATATTTGAGATCGGTGATTTCGCCGACGGGATCGGACAGCGCCGCGATCTGGCGCAGGCCCTCGGCCATGCCCTGCACGCGCTCCTGATTCAGTGTCAGGCGGTCGAGCATGGCGGCGTCGAGACCACTTTTTTTACCGGCCTCAATGTCCCTGGCGTTGGCGGTAAGCAACACCGCAGCATCGCGCTCCATGCGCTCCGCCATCGCCAGCAGCGCGGCGTTTTTGGCCTGAGTGCCGGCGCGCGCCATCAGGCGCGCCGCTGCACGTGCGCGCTGCCCGACGTCCGTCATGTAGCTTTTAATGTCCATTATAGGGTATCTCTAAAAATGATGGATTTTGCTTCAAGACAAGGCGCAGCGTAGGCGAGCAGCGCAGCATACGAGTTAGTATGTGAGCAGCGGAAACAAGCTGCAACGCAGTATTGAAGCAAAAGACGCATTTTTAGGGGTGCCCTACGCACGTACACCTGAAAATAACCGTACGCCGCCGATGCCGAGCGCGAGGCGCAGCAACTCATCCCACGCACTGCCCGGCAGCGCACCCTTGATGATGCGCTCGATGCGTGCGGCGAGCAGCAACAACCGCTGCCACGCGCGCACCTTGTGCCGCATCAGCCCGGCCCTGACCGGGCCCTTGCGCTTTTCCCACACCTTGTGGCTCGCCAGCACCTGATCCACACCTGAGCCCGTGGCGCAATCATACGCCATACGTGCGAGCACGCGCACCTCGCGCGCGAGCGCCCACAGCACCAATACGGGATCCACGCCCTCGGCGCGCAGGCCCTCCAGTATGCGCGCGCTGCGTGCGCCATCACCGGCGAGCGCACTGTCTACCAAGGCGTAGATGTCGAAGCGTGCGTTGTCCGCCACCGCTGCGGACACCGCTGCGACGTCGATCTCGGCGTTACCGTAAAGGAGATACAGCTTTTCGATGTCCTGCGCGCAGGCGAGCAGATTGCCCTCCACGCGTTCCGCCAGCAGCGCAACTGCTTCTTTATCTGCTTTTAGTCCGCGCGCCGTGAGGCGGCGGCTGATCCACTCCGGCAGTTGCCGCGCCTCTACCGGCCAGACTTGCAACATCACGCCTGCGGCATCGAGCGCGCTCGCCCATTTTGATTTTTGCGTGGCGGCATCGAGCTTGGGGCAGATGACCAGCAGCACGGTGTCGCTCGCGGGTTGTGCAGCATAGGCGGCGAGCGCGGCGCCACCGGCCTCGCCCGGCTTGCCGGTGGGCAGACGCAACTCGATCAGCTTGCGTTCGGCAAACAGCGACAGGTTTTGCGTACACACCGCAAGCTCGCCCCAGTCAAAGCCTGTCGCAGCCTGAAACACGATGCGCTCATGGTAGCCCTGCGCGCGTGTCGCGGCGCGAATCGCATCGCACGCCTCTTCGACCTGCAAGGGCTCGTCGCCCGACACCAGATAGACCGACGCGAGGCCGCGTGCGATGTGCGGGGCAAGCTGGTCTATCCGGAGCCGCACCGTGATCGCAGCCTACTTCGCACTCACCGAGCGCAGACGACGCATGATC
>CAWUTX010000028.1:0-14305 GCA_963925015.1 uncultured Gammaproteobacteria bacterium | reverse complement strand
TAGGGGGCGGGACAGGGTGGGGGTAGAGTAAACAGATCTTTTATCAGGAGTCACATTATTAACCTTGTAGCCCTACTTTGTGACTCCTGATTAGGCAGGCGCACGCAGGCAATACCCGGCGCCGCGCACGGTGTGCAGCAGCGGCGTGGAAAAATTCTTGTCGATCTTCTGGCGCAGGCGGCAGATGTGGACGTCAATCACATTGGTCTGCGGGTCGAAGTGGTAGTCCCACACGTGCTCCAGCAGCATAGTGCGCGTGACGACCTGATTGCTGTGGCGCATCAGATATTCGAGCAGACGGAATTCACGCGGCTGCAAATCAATGCGCTTGTCGGCACGCATCACACTGCGCGCGAGCAGATCCATCTCAAGATCGCCGACGTGCAGATGGCTGTCCACACCACCCGTACTCCTGCGTAACAATGCCTCGATCCGCGCGAGCAGCTCGGAAAAGGCGTAGGGCTTGGCAAGATAATCGTCGCCACCGGCGCGCAGGCCCTTGACGCGGTCGTCGACCTCACTGAGCGCGCTGAGTATCAGAACCGGCGCGTTATTGCCACTGGCCCGCAGCGCCTCGATGATGGACAGGCCGTCACCTCCCGGCAGCATGCGGTCGATAATCATGGCGTCATAACTCTCCTGCAGCGCGAGGTGCCTGCCCTCTTCCGCATTGGCGGCATGATCCACCGCATAGCCGCTCTCCTTCAGGCCCTTGACCAGGTAGGCTGCCGCCTGACGGTCGTCTTCTATAATGAGAATGCGCATGGCGACATCATAAGGCAGCGCGCCGCCTTGCGACATTACCAATTTTTAATGCTGCGGAAAGACTGGGGTAATGCATCGGCTGCCATGCTCTGCCCCCAACGTGTTGAAGGGTTCGGCACGTCACCCACAGAGGAGTTGAATCATGTCAAATAAAACCACACTGAATGCGGCACTGGCCGCTGCACTGCTTGCACTGGGCTTGGGCGGTACAGCCCTTGCCAGCGAAGATCATGCTAAGGCAGCAGCACAGCTCACAACGGCAGCGCCTCACGAACGCGAAGATGAAGCCACCCATGAGCAGCATGAACATATGGGCAAGGCCGAATCTCGAAATGAGTCGCAGGAGGAGGACGACGACGAAGCCTCCGACGACGACCGTGAAGATGCCAAAGAGGGCAAGCACCACGATTAACCGCATTACTGCCAGCACACGCCGGGCGGACTTCCGCCTGGCGTGCCTACAGGAGATAGAGCATGAAAACTGACACGCATAACAGGCGCTGGGATCGCGCCACGCGCTTTCTGCATCTGGGCCTAGCGCTCACGGTGAGTCTGCAATTGCTGAACAGCCTGGTGATGAAAGCGCCGGAACCGGATCACCCGCTCACCGGACTTAATGCCCTGCTGTTTCACAGCCACCAATGGCTGGGGATGACGGCGATTGGGATTGTGCTGCTGCACTGGGCCTGGAGCCTGTGGGGCGCAGGTGGCGTCGGAGTGCGCCATCTGTTTCCCTGGCGGGCGGCTGAACGCGCCGCCATCACGCAGGAGCTGCGTGAATTACTGGCGCTGCGCCTGCCACAGGGTGGTCCGCAAGGTAAGCTCTCGGGTCTGATTCATGGCCTCGGCATCCTTGCAGTGACCGGCTCCGCGCTCACCGGTGCGGTGCTGTTTTTCGCCCTGCCAGAAAACGGCCGTGTGAATTTCTTCACTGGTGCAGTTAAAGATGTGCATGGTGTTATTGCTGCTTTTGTGTGGGCCTACTGGGTCGGACACTTGGCGATGGGGCTGCTGCATCACTTCCTCACGCGTGACACCACACTGCGTGACATGCTGAGTTTGCGCGCGAATCAAAACAGCTAACGCGCTCACTACATCTTAAGCTGCGCAAACACCTTCTCTGCCGCAGCGAGGGTGGCGTCAATCTCGGCGTCACCGTGGGCGGCCGACACGAAACCCGCTTCGAATGCCGACGGTGCGAGATACACGCCTTCGTCCAGCATGCCGTGAAAAAATTTCTTGAAGCGTTCCACGTCGCACGCCATGACCTGAGCGAAGCTATGTATGTTTTTTTCATGGCTGAAAAAGATGCCGAACATGCCGCCCACCTGATTCGCGCACAACGGCACACCTGCCTGCTGTGCGCGCTGCACCAGTCCGTCGGTGAGGCGCCGTGTAGTGGCGGTAAGGCGCGCGAAGAATCCCGGCTCGCTGACGAGGCTTAACATCGCGAGTCCGGCGGCCATCGCCAGCGGATTGCCCGACAGGGTACCGGCCTGATACACCGGCCCCAGTGGCGCGATCATCTGCATGATGTCTCTGCGTCCGCCGAATGCGCCGACCGGCAGGCCGCCGCCGATCACCTTGCCGAGCGTAGTGAGGTCGGGCTTTACGCCATAATGCTGCTGCGCGCCGCCGAGCGCGACGCGGAAGCCGGTCATTACCTCGTCGAAAATCAGCACGCTGCCGTGCGCGTCGCATAACTTGCGCAAGCCTTCGAGAAATCCGGGCTGCGGCGGCACGCAGTTCATGTTGCCCACCACCGGCTCAACGATGATGCAGGCGATCTGCTTGTTATATTGCGTAAAGGCGTTACGCACCTGTTCGAGGTCGTTGTATGCGAGTGTCAGCGTAAGCTCCGCCAGTGCGGCGGGCACGCCCGGCGAGGTCGGCACACCGAGGGTAAGCGCGCCGGAGCCCGCTTTCACCAGTAGCGAATCGGAATGGCCGTGATAGCAGCCCTCAAACTTGATGATCTTGTCGCGCCCGGTGAAACCGCGCGCAAGGCGGATGGCGCTCATGGTGGCCTCGGTGCCTGAACTCACCATGCGCACCATCTCGATAGACGGCACCAGTGCGCACACCTTGTCCGCCATCTCGGTTTCAATCGCGGTGGGCGCGCCAAAGCCCAAGCCCTGCTCCACTACCGTCTTCACGGCTTCGATCACACGCGGGTGCGCATGACCCGCAATCATCGGCCCCCATGAACCGACGTAATCAATGTAGCGCCTGCCGTCCTCGTCGATAAGATAAGCGCCTTCACCGCGCTTGAAAAATACCGGCTCGCCGCCCACGCCGCGAAACGCGCGCACCGGTGAGTTGACGCCGCCGGGGATGTGACGCTGGGCCGCAGTGAAAAGTTCGTGTGATTGGGTCATGATGCTTTTTCCTGCTGTTCAAATAAATTTTTATAGTGCTGCGCCGCAGTACGGATGTCGTCCGCGCCGAACACACCTTCCACCGCCGCGAGCATGTCGGCACCCGCCTCAATCAGACGCGCGCCGTTAGCGGGCGTGATGCCACCGATGGCGATGATCGGGATGCGCAGCTCGGCACGCGCGCTACGCAATAATTCCACATCGGCCAAGACGGCGTGCGGCTTGGTGCGTGAGGCGAAGAAGCGCCCGAACGCGACATAGTCGGCGCCCGCCGCCTCTGCCATGCGCGCGCGCGCCAGCAGGTTGTAACACGACACGCCGATGATGGCGTTACGGCCCAGTGTGCGTCGTGCGTCGGCGACGCTGGCATCATCACGCCCCAGATGTACACCGTCCGCACCTACTGTATGCGCCAGCGCGACATCGTCATTTATGATGAGCGGCACATGGTGGCTGTGGCATATCTCAAGCAAGGCGCGCGATTCAGTCTCGCGCTTTACTGCATCAGAATTTTTATCGCGGTATTGTACCAGCGTCGCGCCGCCTTCTATCGCCTGTGCCACTGCGTACGCGAGAGGCTCCACGCCCATCACATCATCCGCAGTAATCGCATACAACCCCTGCAAACGTGACGCGGCCAGGTATACGGGGTGGGCAGATATGCTCATTCGTTGTCAGCGCCTCTGGTCCAGAATAAACGGTTGGGCAAATGCTGTCCTTTGCCCAACCGGTGCGCGTGCTTGAGTGCATTCCATGTGTATTGCTGCGCCTCGTGTATTGCGGTGAACGGCTCCAGGCCGTGCGCCAACATGCCGGCGATGGCCGAGGCCAGGGTGCAGCCGGAGCCGTGATAGCTGCCCGGCAGGCGCTCCCAGTGAAAGGTTTCGAGCTTGCGGTGATTGCCGTACAAGGTGTTCATTACTTCGGGTGTGTTTTCATGCGTACCGGTAATCAGCACAAATTCGCTGCCGTACTCCATGAGCTGCTGCGCGCAGGCATCCAGTGTATCGGCGGACGACGCCAGCGCCCGCGCCTCAAGGCTGTTGGGGGTAAGCACGTTGGTGAGGGGGAATAGCAGCGAAATCATCGCCTCTCGCAGCGACTCATCGGACAGCTCATAGCCGCGCGCGGACGTGAGCACGGGGTCGAGTACTACCGGCACACCGGGATAGTCCTTGAGAATGGTGTGCACCGCCTCGGCTATCGCGCGGCTGCCCAGCATGCCGATCTTGAACGCCGCCACCGGCATATCTTCAAGCACCGCACGCGCCTGCTCGATCACCATCGTGGCCTCTACGGCCATGAAATCCTTGACGCCTTCCGTATCCTGCGCGGTGAGCGCGGTCACCACTGGCGCGGCGTGGCAACCCTGACTCGCCAGCGCCTCGATATCGGCCTGCATACCCGCACCGCCGGTGGGGTCATTACCTGCGAACACCATCACCACCGGGGGGATTTCGAGATCGTTGTCCATATCAAATACTATAACATTTGAGCGCGCGGATATCAGCGGCGGATGGTTTCATCTATCCTGCGAACGTGAGAAAATGCCGCCTTCGCGGCAGGCGACACGGTTACCCGCCACCCATCACATCAGGAGCGTTATGAAGTCATACATGTGCGTGATCTGCGGCTTTATTTACGATGAGGCTGCGGGCCTGCCCCAAGAGGGCATAGCGCCTGGAACAAAATGGGAAGACGTCCCGCTTAACTGGAAGTGTCCGGAGTGCGGCGCCGGTAAAGAAGATTTTGAAATGATTGAGGTGTAACGCCGTTCTTTCCAGCGCTGAGTGCGCGGCACATCAATACAGCAGCTTTAGAGTACAGGCGCAGACTTCAGAGCTTCACCACGCGCCTTGATCGCCTCAAGCCGCCCCGCCAGCGCCTCTTCACGCGCCTGCTCGTAGGCGCCCGCATCGAGGGCCACCTTGGCCTTGTTGAGCAGCGCCTCCGCGTTTTCCATCGGTACTGGTGCAAGCTCACCCGCGTTCGCCTCACTTGCCGCCTGTACCGCCTGGCGCGCATCGCTCATCTCCTGCGTGGGAATGCTGGCGCAACCGAGCGCCATGCTTAACACCAGCAGCGTGAGGTAACGGAAGCGGAGTTGAATCATCGGCAGAGCCTTACGGGTTGCGAATGTTATACAGAAACAGCCTGATGCTTCAAACCTAGCACCCGTGTCACGCACTGTCAAGCAAGCGCCAACTCGGCTACCATAACGCACAACAGATAAGCACGCTTCGGGGCACCTTTAGTCATGTCGGACATTCTCGTTCTTTATTACAGCCGTTACGGCAGCGTCGCGCAGATGGCGCAGCAAGTCGCACATGGCATCGAACATGTGCCCGGCATGCAGGCGCGCGTGCGCACCGTGCCTGCCGTCTCCACGGTGTGCGAGACAACGGAAGACGCCATTCCCGCCAGCGGCCCACCCTATGTCAGCGCGGACGATCTGCGCGAGTGCGCGGGGCTGGCGCTGGGGAGCCCGACGCTCTTCGGAAACATGGCCGCCGCGCTCAAATATTTTCTCGACAGCACCGGCGCAGAGTGGCTGTCGGGCGCATTGATCGGCAAACCGGCGGCGGTGTTCACCTCCACCGCCTCCATGCACGGCGGACAGGAGACCACGCTCGTGAGCATGATGCTGCCGCTGTTGCACCACGGCATGCTGCTCGTAGGCCTGCCCTACAGCGAACCCGATCTCACCACCACCACCACCGGCGGCACGCCTTATGGTGCCAGCCATCTCGCGGGCGCGGACAGCAAACTGCCCTTGAGTGAAGAAGAAAAACGCCTGTGCCGCGCGCTCGGCAAGCGTCTGGCCGAAACGGCACAACGACTGCAAAAAAACTCTTAATATTCTGGCAAATCACATCACATGCGCACATCTCAACTGCTTATCCCGACACTGAAAGAAGTCCCTGCCGACGCCGAGGTCATCAGCCATCAACTGATGCTGCGCGCGGGCATGATCCGCAAGCTGGCCGCAGGCATCTACAGCTGGCTGCCGCTCGGCCTGCGCGTGCTGCGCAAGGTAGAGGCCATCGTGCGTGAGGAAATGGATCGCGTCGGCGCGCAAGAGGTGCTGATGCCCGCCATACAGCCCGCAGAGCTGTGGCAGGAGTCAGGACGCTGGGGATTCTACGGCTCCGAATTACTGCGCATCAAGGATCGTCACCAGCGTGATTTCTGCTTCGGCCCCACGCACGAAGAAGTCATCACCGACCTCATCCGCAACGAAATCCGCAGCTATAAACAACTGCCCGCGACGTTCTACCAGATTCAGACCAAATTCCGCGACGAACCGCGTCCGCGTTTCGGCATCATGCGCGCACGCGAGTTTTTGATGAAGGATGCATACTCATTTCATCTCGATCAGAACTCGCTGCAGGAAACCTATGACCTCATGCATGCGGCGTACACCCGCATCTTCACCCGTATCGGCCTGAAATTCCGCGCCGTGTATGCCGACACCGGCGCCATCGGCGGCAGCGGCTCGCAGGAATTTCACGTGCTCGCCGACTCCGGCGAAGACGCCATCGCATTCTCCGACGCGAGCGATTTCGCCGCCAACGTGGAATTGGCGGAGGCCGTAGCGCCCGGCGGCAAGCGCCCCGCTCCGCAGCAAACACTGGAGACCGTTGATACCCCCGGCCAGCACAGCATTGAGGACGTCAGCCGTTTCCTGAAAGTGCCGCGCGAGCAATGCGTGAAGACGCTGCTGGTGCAGGGCGTCAAGGACAATGTCGTGGCGCTGGTGTTGCGCGGTGATCACGAACTCAACACGGTCAAGGCAGGCAAGCTCACCGGGGTGGCAAACCCTGTGGTATTGGCCACCGGCGAGCAGGTACGTGCCGCTGCAGGATGCGAACCAGGTTCGCTCGGCCCCATAGGTTTAAAGGTTGGCGTGATTGTAGATCGCGCCGCCGCGCATCTCGCCGATTTTGTCTGCGGCGCAAATCAGGACGGCAAACATTGCAGCGGCGTCAACTGGGCGCGCGATCTGCCGGAGCCAGTGGTCGCGGACATACGCAACGTGATCGCGGGCGACCCTTCGCCTGACGGCAAGGGCGCACTCGCCATCGCGCGCGGTATCGAGGTCGGCCACATCTTCCAGCTCGGCACCAAATACAGCGCGGCGATGAACGCCAGCGTGCTCGATCAGGCCGGGCAATCGGTGGTAATGACTATGGGTTGCTACGGGATCGGGGTTTCGCGCATCGTCGCCGCCGCCATCGAACAGAATCACGACGACCGCGGCATCATCTGGCCCCAGGCGATAGCGCCGTTCCAGGTCGCCCTGCTGCCGATGAACATGCAGAAATCGCAGCGCGTGCGTGAGGCCGCCGAAAAACTCTACCAAGAGTTACACAATGCTGGCATCGCGGTGCTGTTTGACGACCGCCCGCTGCGCGCCGGTGTGATGTTCGCCGACATGGAACTGATCGGCATTCCGCATCGCCTGGTGCTGGGCGAGCGCGGCCTCGATGCAGGTACCATAGAATATAAAGGACGGCGTGACGCAGAGAATCAGAACCTGCCGCTCTCAAATATTATTGAATATATTCAGTCGCAACTTGCCGCTGGCAACACACAAAAATAAACCCGCGTATCAGCCCACGTGCCTGAATACGGCGCCGGCCAACGGTGGCAGTGAAATATATATGGAATAGGGCCGACCCATCCACGGCGTGGGCTCAGCCTGTATTCCCGCGTTACCCATGTTGCCGCCGCCGTAGTACGCCGAATCGGAATTGAATATTTCCTGGTAATAGCCTGCGTACGGTACGCCGAGCCGATAACCGTGACGCGGCACCGGCGTGAAGTTAAGCACCACCACCAGATTTTCCTGCTCACTCTTGCGCATATAGGACACGACTGACTGTGCGGCGTCGTGACAGTCGATCCACTCGAAGCCCTGCGACTCAAAATCATAGCGGTGCAGCGCGGGTGACTGGCGGTACAGGCGGTTGAGATCACCCACCAGCGAGTGCACGCCCCGGTGCTGCGGATAATCGAGCACGTACCAGTCGAGTTCGCGCGCATGATCCCACTCTGGCCCCTGCGCGAATTCGCAGCCCATGAACAGCAGTTTCTTGCCGGGGTAGGTGTACATGTAGGTGTACAACAGGCGCAGGTTGGCCAGCCGCTGCCATTCGTCTCCCGTCATCTTGTAGTGCAGCGAGGCCTTGCCATGTACGACTTCGTCGTGTGAAAACGGCAGCACGAAATTTTCCGTGTACGCATAGAGCATGCCGAAGGTGATGCGGTCGTGGTGATAGTGACGATGCACCGCGTCGAGACGCATGTACTCCAGCGTGTCGTGCATCCAGCCCATGTTCCACTTCATGCTGAAGCCGAGCCCGCCCAGCCACACCGGGCGCGACACCATCGGCCAGGCGGTGGACTCCTCCGCCATCGTCAGCGTGCCGGGGTGAAGTTCGTGGGTGACGCTGTTGAGTTCGCGCAGAAAGTCGATCGCTTCCAGGTTTTCACGCCCGCCGTGGATATTGGGCAGCCAGTCGTCCGCTTCGCGCGAGTAGTCGAGATAAAGCATGGAGGCGACGGCATCGACGCGTAGTCCGTCGATGTGAAATTCCTCCAGCCAGTAGAGCGCGCTTGAGATGAGAAAATTTTTCACCTCGTTGCGGCCGTAATTGAAAATCAGCGTGCCCCAGTCACGGTGCTCGCCGCGGCGCGGGTCTTCATGTTCATACAGCGCGGTGCCGTCGAAGCGCGCGAGGCCGTGCAGGTCTTTCGGGAAATGCGCAGGCACCCAATCAAGCAACACGCCGATGCCGTGACGGTGACAGTAGTCGACGAAAAAGCGCAGGTCTTCCGGTGTACCATGGCGGCTGGTGGCGGCGAAATAACCGATGGTCTGATAGCCCCACGAAGCGTCGAGCGGATGCTCGGTGACCGGTAGCAGCTCGATATGGGTAAATCCCAGTGGCTGCACGTAAGCCACCAGGCGCTCGGCCAGTTCCCGGTAGTTCAGGAATTCGTCCGTTGCACTGCGTTGCCATGAACCGAGGTGTACCTCGTAGATGGACAGCGGCTGGTGCAGCCAGTCGGCGTGCTTGCGTGTTTCCAGCCAGGCGTCGTCATGCCACGGGAAGGCGTCATTCGCGCTCACGATAGACGCCGTACTCGGGCGTATTTCAAATCGCTGCGCATAGGGATCGGACTTGAGCAAAATCATGCCGTCGCGCGCACGCAACTCAAATTTATACAGCGCGCCCGCCGTCACGCTCGGAATGAACAACTCCCACATCCCGTGGCTACGCATGCGCATGGGATGACGCCGGCCGTCCCAGGCGTTGAAATCGCCCACGATGCTGACGCGTTCGGCGTTCGGCGCCCACACCACAAACAACACGCCCGCCACGCCATCCACATCATGCGGATGGGCGCCCATGAAGCGCCAGGTATGACGATGACGCCCTTCGCCAAACAGGTGCAGGTCGTATTCGGAAACCTGCGGCGGGAAACTGTAGGGATCGAACGCGCGCGTGGTGTGACCCGCACCGTCGCCCCAGATGAGTTCGTAACGCTCCGGCACTACACCCGGGCGCCCACGCCATTCATGCACATCCGTGCCGGGTACGCGCTGCATGGGAAGCACGGCGTCCTGGCTGGCGACCGCAACCCCCTTCACTCCAGGGATAAAGGCGCGGATCAGTTCCTCGCCGTTGTCCGCCGCATGCCGTCCGAGCAGCGCAAACGGGTCATGCTGGCGCGCCTCAATGAGGCGCTGGAGTTCCTTGTTGCGTTGGGCGGTATTTTTCACATAAAATTCCTAAGCTTATGGCCCGAACCTTGCGTTTTAATGCAGGAGTGTGTGTATCATAGCCGTATTCTCGCATGACGGGGAACCTCCTCTTCTCCCGGCGGGTAAACATGCGCATTCCTTATAAAGTGCGCCTTTTTCTGCACTAACGCAGGGAGACTGCCGTGCATCCAAGTCATATCCACTTCGATCGGCGTCGCATGCGCAACACGCTGGCCTTGATCCTGGCGGGAGGTCGCGGCTCACGGCTGGAACAGCTCACGCTCTGGCACGCCAAACCGGCGGTGCCGTTCGGCGGCAAATTCCGCATCATCGATTTTCCGTTGTCCAACTGCATCAATTCCGGCATCCGCAGCATCTCGGTGCTCACCCAGTACAAGGCGCACTCACTGATCGGCCACATCCAGCGCGGCTGGGGTTTCATGCGCGGCGAGTTCGGCGAATTCGTCGAACTGCTGCCGGCCCAGCAGCGTGTCGAAACCTCGTGGTACGCCGGCACCGCAGACGCCGTCTATCAGAATCTGGACATCATTCGCGGGCACAAGGCGAAATACGTGCTCATCCTCGCCGGCGATCACATCTACAAGATGGACTATGGCCAGATGATTGCCTTTCACGCCCTGCACAACGCCGACATGACCGTGGGCTGCATCGAGGTGCCGATTGAACGCGCCAGCGCCTTCGGTGTGATGACCGTGCAGGAACACGGGCGTGTGGTGCGCTTTCAGGAAAAACCGGCTCAGCCGGAGCCGCTGCCGGGCCGCACCGATGCCGCCTTGTGCTCCATGGGCATCTACGTCTTCAATGCTGACTTTCTCTACGAGCAAATCATCAAGGACGCCGACACTCCGCACTCGTCGCATGATTTCGGCAAGGACATCATTCCCTCGATCATCGAAAAATATCATGTCGTCGCATTTCCGTTTCTCGATCGCGAGAGCGGCAAGTGCGCCTACTGGCGTGACGTGGGCACCGTGGACACCTTCTGGGAGGCCAACATGGAATTGATCGGCGTCACTCCCGAACTCAACCTGTATGACGAAGACTGGCCGATCTGGACCTATCAGGCGCAACTGCCGCCGGCCAAATTCGTGTTCGACGATGAAGACCGGCGCGGTATGGCGGTAGATTCAATGGTATCGGGAGGCTGCATCGTGTCCGGCGCCATGGTGCGCCACTCGCTGCTGTTTTCCAATGTGCTCGTCAGCTCATACTCCACGATCACCGACTCCGTTATCCTGCCCGATGTGAAAATAGGAACTCACTGCAAGCTGCGCAAGGTCATCATCGACAAGTCCTGCGTGATTCCGGACGGCACCGTCATCGGCTTCGATCACGCCGAAGACGCCAGGCGTTTTCATGTCACACCGGCAGGGGTGGTGCTGGTGACGCCTGAAATGCTGGGGCAAGCCATACACCATGTCCGCTGAGCCGCGCCTCAAGGTAGTGTTGTGCTGGCACATGCACCAGCCGGTGTACCGTGACCTCATCACCCAGGAATATCAGTTACCGTGGACCTATCTGCACGCGATCAAGGATTACGCGGACATGGCGACGCTGCTCGAAGCCACGCCCGCTGCACGCGTGGTCGTCAACTTCGCCCCCATCCTGCTCGAACAGATCAGCGATTATGCGCACCAGATCAAGGGATTCATCACCTCCCATACCCCGTTGCACGATCCGCTGCTGGCGGCGCTCGGCGCCGCCAAACTGCCGGAAGATGATGCCGCGCGCGTCGACTTGATCAAGGCCTGTCTACGCGTCAACCGCGAGCGTCTCATCGACCCCTTTCCGCAATACCGCCGCCTGGTCGAGATCGCCACGCACCTCGGAGAAGATAGCGAGGCCCTGCGCTACCTCGGCGAGCAGTACTTTGCCGATCTCCTCATGTGGTATCACCTGGCGTGGCTGGGCGAAACGGTACGCCGCAACAACACGGCGGTACGCGCCCTCATCGAAAAAGGTTATTTATTCACATTGAGCGACAGGCATTTACTGTTATCCATCATCGCTGAATTATTGGGCGGCCTGATCGGACGTTACCGTAAACTTGCCGAATGCGGCCAGGTCGAACTCTCACTGACACCCTACGCGCACCCCATTATGCCGCTGATGCTGGATTTCAACAGCGCGCGCGAGGCGATGCCTGATGTGAACCTGCCGCAATCTCCGGAATATCCCGGCGCCGAAGAACGCGTACGCTGGCATATCCAGCAAGGCATCGAGGTCTTCCGCCGCCACTTTGGATTTACCCCGCAGGGTTGCTGGCCGTCCGAGGGTGGCGTGAGCGATGCGACATTGCGCTTGCTGGATGAATATGGATTTCGCTGGGCGGCGAGCGGCGAGACGGTGCTGTATAACAGTCTCGCCCGCTATAACAAGGCCGAGCCTGCCAACAAGGAGTGGCTATACCAGCCCTACATTGTCGACGCGAGCAACATTGCAACCTTTTTTCGTGATGACGGTCTCTCGGACCTCATCGGCTTCACCTACGCCAAATGGCACGCGGACGATGCTGTCAGCAATCTCATCTCCCATCTGGACAGTATTGCAAGTACGCACGACACCTCCAACAGTGTCGTTTCCATCATTCTGGATGGCGAAAACGCGTGGGAATATTATCCCAATAATGGCTATTATTTTTTAAGCGCATTGTACGAACGCCTCAGCGTGCATCCGCGACTGCACATGACGACATTTTCAGATTGTCTGGAAAGCCTGCCACCCGCAAAAAAACTGGAGACCCTCGTTGCGGGCAGTTGGGTGTATGGCACCTTCTCCACCTGGATCGGCGACGATGACAAGAACCTGGCATGGGACCGGCTGTGTGACGCCAAACGCGCATTCGACATAGCGCTCGCCTCAGGGCGTCTGACGGACGGACGATGCGCCGCGCTGGAAAAACAACTGGCCGTATGCGAAGGCTCGGACTGGTTCTGGTGGTTCGGCGGCTATAACCCGGCGGACACGGTGAGCGATTTTGAATTATTGTTCCGCCGTCATCTCGCCAATCTCTACCGACTCATGGATGAATCCATACCGGAAGAATTGTCGCTGGTGCTGTCGCGCGGCAGCGGCGCGCCCGCACAGGGTGGCGTAATGCGTCCCGGCCAGGAGGCCCGGTGAGCCCGATGCAGGCGGGCAGAGCGCGGCGCGCCGGCGTCATACTGCATCCCACCTCCCTGCCGGGGCCGCACCCTCAGGGCGATCTCGGCCCGGAGGCCTATCACTTCGTGGAGTTTCTCGCCGCGAGCGGCCTGCAGGTGTGGCAAGTGCTGCCGCTTGGCCCGACCCACAGCGATGGCTCGCCTTATCAATGCCTGTCGGTGAGCGCCGGCAATCCCCGTCTCATCAGTCCTGAATTATTACAGCAAGAAGGCTGGCTCAATACTTACAAAGGCAATACTCCACAATCCTCGTTACTGCGGCGCGCCTGTAAACGGTTCATGCAGAGCGCCTCAACGCAGGAGCGCGATGCCTGCACGGATTTCATCCAGCAGCAGAACCACTGGCTGACGGATTACGCGCTTTATCAGGCACTGAAGGACGAACATGACGGCAGCGCCTGGATCGACTGGCCCGCACCCCTGCGTGACCGCGACGCCCCAGCGCTGGAGGAAGCGCGCACGCGACTCGACGGCGCCATCACTCAAGTTTGCTTCGAGCAGTTCATGTTTTTCCGTCAATGGAGCGCACTCAAGCGCTACGCCAACGCGCGCGGTGTGCAGATGTTCGGCGACATGCCGATTTTCGTGGCGCACGACAGTGCGGATGTCTGGTCGCGACGCGAGCTGTTCGATCTCGATGCCGAGGGACGCGCGCGCGTGGTGGCCGGGGTCCCACCGGATTACTTCTCCGTGCATGGCCAGCGCTGGGGCAATCCGCATTATAATTGGCAGCGCATGCGTGACGAGGGTTACCGCTGCTGGGTAGAACGCATGCAGATACAACTGCTACTGTTCGACCTGATCCGTATCGACCATTTCCGGGGGTTTGAGTCCTACTGGGAAATCCCCGCCGAGCGGCCGACCGCGGAAGGCGGGCGCTGGGTCAAGGCGCCGGGTGATGAATTGTTCGCCGTCCTGCAACGCGAGCTCGGCCACCTGCCGCTGGTCGCGGAGGATTTGGGATTGATTACTCCCGAGGTGCATGCACTGCGCAAAAAATACGGCTTGCCCGGCATGAAGATACTGCAATTCGCATTTGACGGCGATCCGCGCAACCCGTATTTGCCGCATCAGCATGAAGTCAACGGTGTGGTCTATACCGGCACGCACGATAACGACACTACGTTGGGCTGGTTTAACAAACTGCCCCAGGAAACAAAAAATTATGTCGATGATTATCTGGGCACGCCGGGCGAACCGATGCC
>CAWUTX010000027.1:0-2636 GCA_963925015.1 uncultured Gammaproteobacteria bacterium | reverse complement strand
CCCCCACCCTGTCCCGCCCCCTAAACAGGGGGCGGAGACGTGGCGGGAAGTGTAGTCTTACGTGCTAACTTATGATTAATATTTTTCGCACCACCGCGTTCCGCGTGGCGCTGCTATATGCGGCACTGTTCGGTTTTTCAGGTTTTGCCGCGCTCGGCTTTATTTACTGGACGACGACGACCTATCTGGAAGATCAGACCGATACAATTATCCGCGCCGAGATGAGCGTACTGCAGCACACTGTCTTGTCAGACCTGCGGCGCACAGTAACAGAGCGGAGTGCCGCAGGCGAGGACACAGACCGCATCTATCTGCTCGCAAATCCAGACTACACACCGCTGGCAGGTAACCTTCCGGCCTGGCCGGAGGACTTGCGTCGCGGTGAAGGCTGGGCGCGGCTCACCCTGACGGAGCGCGGCGATGAGCACGACATGCGCGAGGCGCGCGTGCTGAGCGTGACCTTGCCCGGTGGCACTCACCTGCTGATCGGGCGCGACCTGCACGAGCGCGAAGAATTGCGCGAACACACGCTGAACACTTTATTCTGGGCGCTGGGTGTCATGCTGGTGCTGGCGCTGGCGGGCGGGCTGGTGTTGAGCCGTGGCGTGCTGCGCCGCATTGATCGCATCAATCACACCAGCCGCGCGATCATGGCCGGACATCTCGAACAGCGCATGCCGCTCAATGGGAGCGGCGACGAGTTCGATCAACTGGCGCAGAATCTCAATCTCATGCTGGATCAGATTGAGCACCTGATGAACGGCCTGCGTGAAGTCAGCGACAACATCGCGCACGATCTGCGCAGCCCGCTCACGCGCCTCAAAAGCCGTCTCGAATCCGCTTTGCGCGAAACATCCAACAGCGCCCGCTATTGTACCGCGATGGAGCAGACCCTGAGTGAGGTGGACGGCGTGCTCGCCACCTTCAACGCGTTGCTGCGCATCGCGCAGGCCGAGGCCGGTGCTCATCGCAGCGACTGGACGCCGATCGATCTAGGCGCGATTGCGCGTGATGTCGCAGAGCTTTACCAGCCCGCCGTCGAAGAGCAAGGCGATACGCTCACCACGCATATCGCCGCCGGCCTTATGCTGCACGGCAGCCGCGAACTGGTGGCGCAGGCCCTCGCCAACCTGCTCGACAACGCGATCAAATACACGCCGCGCGGCAGCCGCATCGAACTCGGCGCGACGCGTGTCGCCGACGCTATCGAACTCAGCGTGTCCGACAACGGCCCCGGCATTCCGGCCGCAGCGCGTGAGCACGTGCTGGAGCGCTTTGTGCGTCTGGATGCTAGCCGCAATCAGCCCGGCAGCGGGCTGGGCCTGAGTCTGGTTCGCGCAGTGGCGAATTTGCACCACGCCACGCTGGAATTATCCGATCACCATCTCGGCTTGAAGGTGACACTGCGTTTTCCCGTACAATAGCGCGCTGTAACTCCCAGGATATTTCCGATGTTTGATAATCTCAGCGAACGGCTTGCGCGCACCCTCAAGAATCTGCGCGGGCAGGGCCGCCTCAGCGAAGACAATATCAAGGACACGCTGCGCGAGGTGCGCATGGCGCTGCTCGAGGCCGATGTCGGTTTGCCGGTGGCGCGTGAATTCATCGAGCGCGTGCGCGCACGCGCACTCGGCCGGGAAGTGGCGCAAAGCCTGACTCCGGGGCAGGCGCTCATCAAGATCGTGCATGACGAACTGGTTGCGATCATGGGCGCGGCGTGCGACGAACTGAAGCTCAACGTGCCGCCGCCCGCCGTGATTCTGATGGCGGGGTTGCAGGGCTCGGGCAAGACCACCAGTAGCGCCAAGCTCGCGCGCCTGCTCAAGGAGCGCATGAAAAAGCGTGTGCTGCTTGCAAGTGTGGACGTCTACCGGCCTGCGGCCATCGAGCAGTTGCGCGTGCTCGCAGCGGAAGTCGGCGCGGAGTTTTTTCCGAGCAAGGTCACACAAGACCCGGTAGTGATCGCCGCAGGCGCGCTCGCCTATGCGCGGCTGCATTTCATCGATGTCCTCATCATCGACAGCGCGGGCCGTTTGCACATCGACAGCGAGATGATGGACGAGATAAAGCGCCTGCATGCGGTGCTAAATCCAGTAGAGACGCTGTTCGTGGTGGACAGCATGACCGGTCAGGACGCCGTCAATAGCGCGCGCGTCTTCAATGAGGCGTTGCCGCTCACCGGCGTGATCCTCACCAAGACCGACGGCGACGCACGCGGCGGCGCTGCGCTTTCCGTGCGCCATGTCACCGGCAAGTCGATCAAGTTCCTCGGCACCGGGGAAAAGACCGGGGCGCTGGAGCCGTTCCACCCCGAACGCGTCGCGTCACGCATCCTCGGCATGGGCGATGTGATGGGCCTGGTGGAGGAGGCGAGCCGCAATCTCGACCTGCAACAAGCGGAAAAGATGGCCGCCAGACTCAAGCAGGGCAAAGACTTCAACCTGGAGGATTTCCGCGAACAGCTACGCCAGATACGCGCCATGGGCGGCATGGCGGGGATGATGGAAAAACTGCCCGATATGGCCAACATTCCCGGCGTGGCCAAAGGCCAGATCAACGACAAAGACCCGCAGCGCATGGAGGCCATTATCAACTCCATGACACTCAAAGAACGCCGCCGCCCGGACATCCTCAAC
>CAWUTX010000026.1:0-3745 GCA_963925015.1 uncultured Gammaproteobacteria bacterium | reverse complement strand
CTGGCGCACAATCACCCCTCAGGAGTGGCCGAACCGAGCGAGGCCGACCGCCACATCACCCAGCGGCTGAAAGCGGCGCTGGCGCTGGTGGACATCCGCGTGCTGGATCACTTCATCATCGGTGACGGCCGCGCGGTTTCGCTGGCCGAGCGCGGGCTGGTATAAAACCTTAAGCCTATAGCCCTTGTGGCCGGGCCCCTGTTTTTGCTAGAATTGGCGGCTTGCAAGAGATTGTTTAAAGGATTTCCCATGGCCAGAGTCTGTCAAGTTACCGGTAAGCGCCCGATGGCGGGCAACAACGTGTCGCACGCCAATAACAGAACCAAGCGGCGCTTCCTGCCCAACCTGCGTCATCACCGCTTCTGGGTGGAGAGTGAGCGGTGCTGGATACGCCTGCGCCTTACCACCAAGGGTATGCGCATCATCGATAAGCTCGGCATCGACCACGTGCTCGCAGACATGCGCAGCCGTGGCGAAAAGGTTTGAGGGGTTAAGTCATGCGTGAAAAGATCAAGCTCGTTTCCAGTGCCGACACCGGTCACTACTACACCACCACCAAGAACCGGCGCACCATGCCGGAGAAGATGGAGCTCAAGAAATACGATCCCGTGGTGCGCAAGCACGTCGTCTACAAAGAAGCCAAGATCAAATAGACCTCGGCTTCCTGTAGCCAATAAAAACCCCGCCTAGGCGGGGTTTTTATTGGCTGATTGCAGGAAAAAATTTAGGCCGGGTGCAGTGAATAAGCGCGCAGCTTGTGGGCAAACTCCTGCAACGCCTTGATACCGGTCGCTTCGGCCTGCTTGCACCAGTCCTGCAGCGCATGCAGCAGATTTTCATGGGTCTCGGCGGAGCGCTGCCATATCTGCTGTAACCGCTGCTTGTACTGATACACCGTCTGCAGTTGCGCGCTCTGGCTCAGCACTGCCTGCAGCTTGGCGCGCGCATCCTCGTTCAGCAGCGACTCCTCACGCACCAGAAGACCACGCGCGCGCTTGAGCAGGTTGCGGTATGCGCCTTGCGCAATGCGCACCTCTTCCGCGTGCACGTGTGCCAGTACGTCCTGCGCATAATGAGCCATCACGCGCATGCGGTGGGTGATCACGGCCTTGACCGTATCCATGTCCACCATATGCTTGGTCTGCACCATCACCGGCTCGGCGGCCACCTTCTTGACGCGCGCAAGGCCGAAGGTTTCGAGGGTGCGAATATAAAACCAGCCGATATCGAACTCCCACCACTTGGAAGAAAGCTTGGCGGAACTGCCGAAGGCATGGTGATTGTTATGCAGCTCTTCGCCGCCGATCAGGATGCCCCACGGCACGATGTTGGTGGAGGCGTCCAGAGACTCGTAGTTGCGATAACCCCACCAGTGACCGATACCGTTGATGATGCCCGCCGCAGTGATAGGTATCCAGATCATCTGGATTGCCCATATCGTGAGGCCCGCCACACCGAACAGCATGAGGTCGATAATCAGCATGATTCTGAGACCCCAACCGGTACGGGGCGTATAGATATTGCGCTCCAGCCAGTCGTCCGGGGTGTTGTGGCCGTAATTGTCCAGCGTGTCCTGTTTTTTCGCCTCGGCGCGATAGAGCTCGGCACCCTGCAACAGCAGCGTGCGCAGACCGAATACCTGCGGACTGTGCGGATCATCCTTGGTTTCGACCTTGGCGTGATGCTTGCGATGGATCGCCACCCAGTCCTTGGTCACCATGCCGGTGCTAAGCCATAGCCATAAACGGAAAAAGTGGCTGGGCAGCGGGTGCAGGTCAAGCCCGCGATGCGCCTGATGACGATGCAGGAATATGGTCACGGCGGCGATAGTAATGTGCGTAAACACCAAGGCCACCACCACCAACTCCCACGCAGAGAGGTGCAGCAGCCCACCGGCCATCATATTCAGCAAACCATCAATCATGAATGACTCCTGGAAAGAAATTGCATAGGGGCACTTCTAAAAATGATGGATTTTGCTTCAAGACAAGGCGCAGCGCAGGCGAGCAGCGCAGCATACGAGTTAGTATGTGAGCAGCGGAGACAAGCTGTAACGCAGTATTGGAGCAAAAGACACATTTTTAGGGGTGCCCTGAAGTATTGGCTCCTCATCGGCCTGGCGCTTGCCGTCGGCGCCTGCAGCACACTGCCTGTCCCGCCCGCGCCTGCGGCGGACAGCGCTGCCGAAACCCTGTGGCGCCAACGCCAGCAGGCGCTGGCGGCCCTGCAATCCTGGAATCTGAACGGACGCATCGCCGTGCTCACCGCACAGGAGGGCTGGCATGCGGGGGTGCGTTGGAATGAACAGGACGGCCAATACCATATACACCTCGACGCCCCGCTGGGTCAGGGCGCGGCGGAAATCATCGGCAACGATGCAGGCGTAGTGCTGCGCACTCGCGACGGCGAATTCAGCGCCGCGAGCGCCGAGGATTTACTGGAGCAACGTCTGGGCTGGGGTCTGCCGGTGAGCGGTCTGCGCTACTGGGTGCGCGGGCTGCCCGACACGCGCGCCCCGGTTGAAAGACGGACTCTCGATATAGCGGGTCGGCTCACGCACCTCCGGCAAGCGGGGTGGGACATTGAATTCAAACGCTACGCGCCCGCTTATTCACTGGAGTTACCGGACAAAATCTTCTTTACCAGTCTGGGCACAGCTACCACGCTCGAAATTCGTTTCGTCATCGAGCGCTGGAACGAATAGTCATTGGGCCAGGACACACGTCTTTCTGGTAAAATAAGCTCCAATGGACACACGTGCATGGCCGGCGCCCGCCAAGCTCAACCTGTTTCTGCACATCACCAGACGCCGCGCGGACGGTTACCATAATCTGCAAACCGTATTTCAGTTTCTGGATTACGGCGATGCGCTGCACTTCACTCTGCGCGCCGATGGCGTGATCCGCACCGTGCATGCGCTGCCGGGTGTCGCTGAGGAGCATGATCTGTCGGTGCGCGCCGCGCGTCTGCTGCAGCGCGCGACGGGTACCGCCCAGGGCGCCGACATACGCCTCGAAAAACACATCCCGCTGGGTGCGGGGCTGGGCGGCGGCAGTTCCGACGCCGCCACCACGCTGGTGGCACTGAACCGGCTGTGGCGAACACAGCTTGCGCCAGATGAACTGGCGCGGCTCGGCCTACAACTGGGCGCGGATATACCGGTGTTTGTGCATGGTGTAGCGGCCTGGGCGGAGGGCGTCGGGGATGAGCTTGCGCCCGTGACATTACCCGAGCCGTGGTACGTGGTCGTCACACCGCCTTGCCGGATATCCACCGCCGCGATATTCAGCGCCCCGGATTTGACACGCACGAGTCCCCCGCTCACAATGCGCGACTTCCGTGCCGAGCAGTTGCCGACGTACCGTAACGACTGCGAGGCCGCAGTCTGCCGCCGTTATCCGGAGGTGGCCGAGGCCTTGGCCCGCCTCGTGGCCCTTGCGCCCGCGCGCATGACCGGCACCGGCAGCAGCGTGTTCGCCGCCTTCGCGCATGAGCCGCAGGCGCGGCAAGCATTAGAGCGCCTCGCGCTCGACCGGCTTCCGGGCTGGCAGGGTTTCACGGCCCAAGGCAGAAACCTGTCGCCGCTGCACGCGGCTCTGGCCAGTGCGTAAATTCCGCACGTGCCGCAGGCACGCAGCCATGGGGTTCCCCAAGGGGAGAAGCGCAGATCTCCCCTTGGGGAACCCGCGCGAATTCACTTCGCGCGGTAGCGAAATTATATTGGGGTGTCGCCAAGCGGTAAGGC
>CAWUTX010000025.1:0-13413 GCA_963925015.1 uncultured Gammaproteobacteria bacterium | reverse complement strand
GCGATGAGGGAGGCGGCGGCGATGTCCCATTCGGCGCCCCAGCGCACGGTGGCGACCAGATCCGCCTCGTCCGCCGCGACCATCGCCATGCGCAGCGCGATGCCGTGGGTGACTTGTTGCAGAATCACCGAGTGGCCGCCGTCGGCGACGCGCGAGTCGATCTCGACGCCGCGATTGATCGGCCCCGGATGCATGACGATGACATCGGGTTTGGCATACGCCAGTTTTTCTTCAGTCAGGCCGTAGAGATGAAAGTATTCACGCTCGCTCGGCAGCATCGCGCCCAGCATGCGCTCGTGTTGCAGGCGCAGCGTCATGATGACATCCACGTCGCGCAGCCCCGCACGCAGGTCGTGATAGACGTGTACGCCGAGGGTTTCGATCTGCGCCGGGAGCAGCGTCTTCGGCGCAATCACGCGCACCTCGGCCACGCCCAGCGTGGTGAGCGCGTGGATCTGCGCGCGCGCCACGCGCGAGTGCATGATGTCGCCCACAATCGCCACGCACAATCTGCCGAAGTTCGGCTTGTGTCGGCGCAGGGTGAACATGTCGAGCATGGCCTGCGTGGGGTGTGCGTGACGCCCGTCGCCAGCGTTGATGACGCTCACGTGCGGCGCCACGTGGCTGGCGATGAAATGCGCCGCGCCGCTTTCGGAGTGACGCACGATGAACATGTCGCAGTGCATCGCCTCCAGGTTGCGCAGCGTGTCGAGCAGCGTTTCACCCTTGGTGGCAGAGGAGGTCGATACGTTGATGTTGAGCACGTCGGCGGACAGGCGCTTGGCGGCAAGCTCGAACGTGGTGCGCGTGCGCGTGCTCGGCTCGAAAAACAGATTGACGATGGTCTTGCCGCGCAGCAGCGGCACTTTTTTCACCGTCTGTTCGCCCACTGCGGCGAACGACTCGGCAGTGTCCATAATTTCCGTAAGCAGCGCGCGATTCAGTCCCTCTATGGTGAGGAAGTGGCGCAGGCGTCCGCTGTTGTCGATTTGAATGTTACTCATATTTTACGTTGCACCGTGAGGCGCAGTTCATCCGGCCCGCTCAGTCTTACATGTTCGTTGTGCGCCAGCGCCATGTGGTAGCCAGCGACGTGCGCTTCTATCGGCAGCTCCCGTCCGGGGCGCTCGACCAGCACGGCGAGGGTCACGCTCGCCGGACGGCCGTAGTCGAAGATTTCGTTCAATGCGGCGCGGATCGTGCGCCCGGTATGAAGCACGTCATCCACCAGTATGATGTGACGCTCATCCACGTTGAACGGCAGATGCGACGGCTTGATCTGCGGATGCATGCCGATACGCGTGAAGTCATCGCGATAAAAAGAGATGTCCAGCGTGCCCAGCGGCTGATGCATGTTCAGCAATTGATGCAGGCGTTGGGCCACCCACGCACCGCCGGAATGAATGCCGATCATCGCCGCGTCTGTCTTGTGCTCTTTAGTGAGCAGGGCTTGCAGTGTTTGCGCCATGTCCGCGAGGAGTGTGTGGGTGTCGGGCATGGCGTTCATGGATGCGGGCCGGAATGGTTGCTCATGAGCCAGGTTTGCAGAATGATCTGCGCCGCGAATTTATCGACATCGCCGCGTGCCTTTCGCTCCGGCGCATGCTGCATCAGTTCTGCGGCAGCGTGCGACGACAGCCGCTCGTCGATGGTATGTATGGGAAGCTGATAGCGCCCATGCAACTGGTGACCAAAGCGGCGTGCCGCGCGCGTGACGGGACTTTCGCTGCCGTCCAGGTTCAGCGGCACCCCGATTACGAAGGCCTGCGGTTGCCACTCGGCGACCAAGCGCGTGATGGCGCTCCAGTCCGGCCGGTGGTGGCGCAGGGCCAGCGTTTCCAGTGCGGTGGCGGTGTGGGTGATCTGCTGTCCGACGGCTACGCCGATATGCCGGGCGCCGTAATCAAAACCGAGCAATGTGTGCGCCGTCATGCGTGGCCCACCTCGCCGGAGAGTCGGCTCATGTCCACACCCAGCAGCAGCGCCGCCGCCGCCCAACGATCCTCGGCGGGGGTTTGAAACAGGACGCAGGTATCCGCCGTTCCGCTCAGCCAGGCGTTGTCGGCGATTTCCTGTTCGAGCTGGCCGGCGTCCCAACCGGCATAACCGAGCGCTACCAAGGTATCGCCGGAGAGCTCATCTTCGGCGAGCGCCTGGAGAATGTCGGGCGAGGTGGTCACGCCGATTCGGTCGGTGACGACCAGCGTGGATTCCCAACGCTGTAGCGGCTCATGGATGACAAATAGCGCATCGCGACGCACCGGGCCGCCGAGATACACGGGGCGCTGTCCGAGTTCCTGGCGGCGGGGTTTGATTTTGATGTGCTGCAACACTTCACCTAGCGTGATCACCAGAGGCTGATTGACGACGATGCCCATCGCGCCTTCCGCGCTGTGTGCGCAGAGATAGATGACACTGTGAAAAAAGTGGGGATCCGCCAGCGTGGGCATGGCGATGAGGAGGTGATTTTTAAGACTGCCGGGTTCCATGTCTCGAATGGGCGCCCTCGAATTGTGTGCATTGTAGCACGCGCTGTTGCCGAGTGACACTGTGAGACGAGCACTTAGTTCGTGCTCGACAGGCGGTTCTCGCGCAGAAATTGCCAGGTGCGCGTGATGTGGAGTATGTCGGTGTCTTTGCGGATGTTGTCCGGAAATGGGGCGTAGGGGGCGGCGAGTTTCACGATGGCGATAGCGGCGTCATCCAGCACCTTGTGCCCGGACGAGCGGCGCAGGGCGATGCTGTGCACCTTGCCATCGGGGTTGAGCGCGACATCGAGAATCAGGCTGCCGGAGAGATTGTTGCGCCTCGCCTCGCCGGGGTAATTCAGATTGCCGATCTGCTCCACTTTTCTGCGCCAGGCCTCCATGTAGCTGGCGTACTTGTACTCGTGCGTGGCGGCGGAGATGAAGGCCTGGCGCGGACGTTTTGCGTAGGCCTCGCGCGACTCATTGATCTCGGCGGAGAGGCTAGCGATTTGCAGGCTGCGTGCGACGAGATCGGCGGCGGAAGGCGCATCGGCAGGTGCTTCCTGCTTTTCCTCCTGGTAGGCCTCGGTCTTGTGTGGCGACGGGGCCTGCGCCGTGAGCTTGTTTTTTGTCTGCGGCCTGTCAGGTATGATGGGGAGTGTCGCCGCCGTTTCCTGTTGCGCAATTTCGGCGGCGGGTGGCGGCGTGACCGGGCGTGTGATCTCGTCCGTGTTACCGCCGCCGCGCTGATTGGCCTGCGCGAGAAAATCGGCTTGATCCGGCGCCTTCTCTGCGCGGCTCGTAACCAGCGTAATCTCCATCGCCGGGAAAGGATTCTCGAGCGGCAGCGTGATCATGTCAAAGCGCACGCCGAGAATGAACAGGGCATGCAGCACCACGGCGAAAAACAGCGTGAGACCGAGCCGGTCATTCGCGCCGACAGGTGCGGGTAAAGGCATTGCTACAAACATGATTTATGAACCTGCTTCAGTCAGCATGGCCTGCGCAATTATACCGCTCACCACGCCGCTCATCAAAAAATTAGCAAGTAACAAGTGGCAAGAATACTTCTTTTTTACTTGCCACTTGTTACTTGTTTCTCAACCACATCGAGAAACTGCGCAGCTATGTTTAACCCATAGAGTGTATCGAGTTCACGTGCACACGTCGGACTGGTGACATTAATCTCGGTGAGATAATCGCCGATCACATCGAGCCCCACGAACAGCAGGCCGCGCGCGCGCAACTGCGGCCCCACCTCAGCGCAGATCCAGCGGTCGCGTGCGGACAGCGTTACGCCCACGCCGCGCCCACCCGCCGCGAGGTTGCCGCGTGTCTCGCCCCGCGCGGGGATGCGCGCGAGCGCGTACGGCACGGGTTCGCCGTCGATCATCAGAATGCGTTTGTCACCTTCACGGATCTCAGGAATAAAGCGCTGTGCCATGATGAAGCCGCCGCCGTGCTGCGTCAGCGTTTCGATCACCACGTTGATGTTGGGGTCGCCGCTACGTAGCCGGAATACGGAAGCGCCGCCCATGCCGTGCAGCGGTTTGAGAATGATGTCGTCGTGCTCGGCGAGAAAAGCGCGCAGGGCATAGGCATCGCGCGTCACCAGCGTCGGCGGCGTGCATTGCGGAAACCAGGCGGTGAATAATTTCTCGTTGCAATCGCGCAGCGCCTGCGGCCTGTTCACTACCCGCACGCCGGCCGCTTCAGCGCGTTCGAGCAGCAGGGTGGTGTAGAGATATTCTATGTCGAAGGGCGGATCCTTGCGCATCAGGATGACATCAAGCGTGTCCAGCGCTGCGGATTCCGAGCCGGTAAATTCAAACCATTTTTCAGTGTCGTCCTGCACGCGCAGCGCGCGCATGCGCGCGCTGACGCGCCCGTCGCGCAGCAACAGATCGCCCTGTTCCATATAGCTGAGTGACCAGCCGCGCTGCTGCGCTGCCAGCAGCATGGCGAAGGTGGTGTCCTTTTTGATGTTGATGCGGGCGATGGGATCCATCACTACGCCGAGTTTGAGGCAGTAGCGAGTAGCGAGTTGTGAGTTGCGAGGAAAGTCGTGCATAGATGGCCTTTTGTTGTTCCTAGCCACTAGCTACTCGCCACTGCCGTTATTTCTCTAGCCGCCGCAACCAGCGCCAGCCGCGCGATCACGCCATAGGCATAGAAGCGGTTGGGGGCGGCGTCCGGTGCCTGGCCGTGATCCGGGGCGGTGCAGGGCTCGGCGAAGGCGAGCGGCTCGAAGTGCATGCCAGGGGCGTTCAGGTTTTCATCCACGCCACGGTTTTTGTGTACGCGGTAAAAACCACCCACGACAAAATGGTTCATCATGTACACCACTGGTTCGGCGACGGCCTCGTTGCCGGCCTCGCCCAAGGTTTCGAAGGTGTACACGCCTTCCTGCATAATGACCTTGCTCACCTCCTGGCCGCCCTTGATGGCCGCCATGCGCGTGCGCTCCTTGCGATTCAGTTCGCGCATCTCGTTGCCGCTGTGCACGCTCATCACGCCCATGCCGTAAGTGCCGGCGTCGGCCTTAGCCACCACGAAGGGCCGCTTGTCGAGGCCGTATTCGTCGTATTTGCGCTGGATGGCGACCAGCAGCGCATCGACGTTGGTGGCGAGGCAGTCTTCGCCCTCGCGCTTCATGAAGTTGATCTCGCCGCAGCGGCGGAACAAGGGGTCGATCAGCCACGGGTCAATGTCGATGAGCTCGGCGAATTCCGTCGCCACCCGTTGGTAGTGCTCGAAATGATCGGACTTGAGCCGGTTGTGCCAGCCGAGCGCCAGCGGCGGAATGACGGGCTGCGCCAGACCTTCCAGGAGGGCGGGGCGCCCTGCGGAGAGGTCGTTATTGAGCAGCACCATGCAGGGCGTAAAGTCCTGTACGCTCACGCGGTCGCCGCTGCGACGGATCGGCTCAAGTCGCAGGCTGCGTTTCGAGGGCAGCAGGACATCCGGCGGCGGCTCCATGTCCGGCAGCAGCGAGCCGATGCGCACTTCAAAGCCAGCCCATTTAATGATGTCGCGCAGCGTGGCCAGACTCTCAAGATAAAACAGGTTGCGCGTGTGGCTCTCCGCAATGATGAGCACATTGGCGGCGCGCGGACAGGTGCGCTCGATGGCGCTCTGCACGGCGTGGATGCAGAGCGGCAGGAAGGCGGGATTGAGGTTGTTGAACCCGGCCGGGAACAGGTTAGTGTCTACCGGCGCAAGCTTGAAGCCGCTGTTACGCAGATCCACCGAGGCGTAAAACGGCGCCGGGGTTTCCAGCCACTGCTGGCGCAGCCACTGCTCGATGCGCGCCTGGTGCGCCAGCAGATGGCGTTCGATCAGTTGCAGCGGCCCATTGAGGGCCGTAGTGAGATGGGGCACGGTATGCAGGGCTTCGCTACGCATAGATACTCATGGGTCAGATTGTAGCCTTACTTGGTGACTCCTGAGTAATCTCAAAACTTTGCTGCGGTACAGTCAGCTTCGCCAGTTGGATGGCATGCGATATAAACCAAGCACGGCAGGTATACAATAACATACGGGTATGTGCCCGACCGTTACCTTGAGCATCGATGTGGGTCAGGGCATATTGTGAAATTACTATCAATATCCTACCATGCTGCAAGAGGGAAGACCTCCCCGTTGATAGCTCTCCCATGTTCGCGTCGTCCTGGAGCCGTTAGCAGATGTGCCGCCGTGGCTGCTAGGCCGCCTCACCTGGCGCGACCACACCATCGCGGTGGTTTCATTCGAGGCCGCCTGCGACGAGGGTGTGCCTGTGGACACGCGGCAGTCGAAGATTGTGGTGCTGAACGCGCCGGGCGGTCACGCGCAATTGAGCTTCTTCGGGCTGGTGGTGCAGGGGATGCCGCAATTGCTGCAGGTGAGTGAAGACAGTCTCGCCGTGATCGAGCACGAGACCGAACTGCATCCGCTCATGCACTGCCATGTGGTCGTGAACGGCGAAGCCGCCGTCATCCCAGACCTCGATGTGCTGGAAGAGAAGCTGCTCGCTTTAGACTAGTTGTTAGCCGTCTCACGCGCGATGGCGCGGTGGCCGATGTCGGTGCGGTAATAAATGTCATGCCAGTGGATCGATTGCACCAGCTCGTACGCGCGCCATTGCGCGCTGCCCACCGTGTCACCCAGCGCGCACGCGCACAACACCCGCCCGCCTGCTGTGACCACTTCGCTGTCGCGCAACTGCGTACCGGCATGGAATAGCTTGCCGTCGGCAGGCGGCGTGTGATCGAGACCGTGGATGACATCGCCGCTGCGATAGTGGCCGGGGTAGCCGCCCGCTGCGAGCACCACGCCCAGCGCCGCGCGCGGATCCCACTCGGCGTTCATCTCCTGCAGACGCTTATCCATCGCCGCATTGCACAAGTCTGTCAGATCAGAGCGCAGACGCATCAGTATCGGCTGCGTTTCCGGGTCGCCCAGGCGGCAGTTGAATTCCAGCACGCGCAGGGTGCCGTCGGGCGCAATCATCAGGCCGGCATAGAGAAAGCCGGTGTACGGCGCACCCTCGGCGGCCATGCCACGCACCGTCGGCTCAATCACTTCGCGCATGATGCGCGCATGAATCTCCGGCGTCACCACCGGCGCGGGTGAGTACGCCCCCATGCCGCCAGTGTTGGGGCCGAGATCGCCGTCATCACGCGCCTTGTGATCCTGCGCGGTGGCCAGCGGCAGACTGTGCGCGCCGTCCACCATCACGATAAAACTCGCCTCTTCGCCGCGCAGAAATTCCTCAATCACCACGCGCCGCCCGGCGTCACCCACCCCATTGCCGCTCAACATATCGGTAATGGCGGAGATCGCCTCGGCTTCGTCTTGCGCGATCACCACGCCCTTGCCCGCCGCGAGACCGTCGGCCTTGATGACGATGGGCGCACCGGCCTCGCGCACGTAGGTAATGGCGGCAGCGACATCGGTGAAGGTGTGGTAAGCCGCAGTGGGAATGTTATGGCGCGCGAGAAAATCCTTGGCGTAGGCCTTGGAGCTTTCAAGTTGCGCCGCTGCGCGCGTGGGCCCGAAGCAGCGCAGGCCCGCAGCGGTGAAGGCGTCCACCACGCCGAGCGCGAGCGGCGCCTCCGGCCCGACTATCGTGAGACCGATAGTTTGGTCACGCGCAAAGTTCACCAGCGCAGCAACATCTTCCGCCGCGACAGGAATGTTTTCCACTTTAGGCTCGCGCGCCGTGCCGGCATTGCCGGGCGCGACGAAGATGTGGCTCACGCCGGATGACTGCGCGATCTTCCACGCCAGCGCATGCTCGCGCCCGCCGCCGCCGATAATAAGTATCTTCATGCTAAAAACCCAACGCAAAGACGCAAAGACGCAAAGGAAAGACAAAAGCGAGATAAAAGACTAGGCATAAGATATTAAACAACCATCATTGCAACATGATGAAACTAACTCGCCATGTACCGAGGGCCTATCCACACTAACATTTTACTCTTTCACCTTTACGTCTTTGCGTTGAATTGTTGCATCAGTGCCGGAAATGACGCATGCCGGTGAACACCATGGCAATGCCGTGTTCGTTGGCGGCGGCAATGACCTCCGGGTCGCGCACCGAGCCGCCGGGCTGGATCACTGCGCTCACGCCGGCCTCTGCCGCCGCATCGAGGCCGTCGCGGAAGGGGAAGAAGGCGTCGCTCGCCAGCACCGAGCCGTTGATGGTGAGTCCGGCGTCGTCGGCCTTGATGGCGGCGATGCGCGCGCTGTAGACGCGGCTCATCTGCCCGGCGCCGATGCCGGTGGTCATGGCGTCCTTGCAATAGACGATGGCGTTGGACTTGACGAAGCGCGCCACCTTCCAGGCAAACAGCAGATCCTGCATCTGCGTCGGCGTCGGTGCGCGTTCGGTGACGATCTTGAAATCCTGCGGATGGATGATGCCTAGATCCTGATCCTGCACCAGCAGCCCGCCGTTGACGCGCTTGTAGTCGAGGCTGGCGACGCGCGCCGTGGACCACGGGTCGCAGGCGAGCACGCGCACGTTGGGCTTGGTGCCGAGTAGCGCCAGCGCCTCCTCGCTGTAGGCGGGCGCAATGATGACCTCGACGAACTGGCGCTCGATGATAGCCTGCGCGCTCGCCGCATCCACTGGCCCATTGAAGGCGATGATGCCGCCGAAGGCCGAGGTGGGGTCGGCGCTGTAGGCACGCAGATACCCCTCGCGCAGGGTCTTGCCGAGCGCCACGCCGCACGGGTTGGCATGTTTCACGATGACGCAGGCAGGCACCTCGGTGAACGATTTCACGCACTCAAGTGCGGTGTCGGCGTCGGCGATGTTGTTGAAGGAAAGTTCCTTGCCCTGTAACTGGCTGGCGTTGCTGACGCAGGCCGCAGGGGGATGTGGTTCGACGTAGAACGCGGCACGCTGGTGCGGATTTTCGCCGTAACGCAGTTCCTGTGTCTTGCGGAATTGCACGCTGTAGGTGCGCGGAAATTGCGCCTCGCGTTGACCGGCGCCGTTCAGCGTGCCGAGGTAATTGGCGATGGCGGCGTCGTAGTGCGCGGTGTGCTCGAACGCCTTCACCGCGAGTGAAAAACGGTGGTCGTCATTGACGCCGCCGTGCGCGGCGATTTCATCGACGACACGGGCGTAGTCACCCGCATCCACCAACACCGTGACGGCGGCAAAATTCTTGGCTGCGGCGCGCAGCATGGCCGGGCCGCCGATGTCGATATTTTCGACCGCCTCGGCAAACGTGCAGGTGGGTGATGCAATGGTGTTCTCGAACGGGTAGAGGTTGACGATCAGCAGGTCGATGGGCACGATGCCGTTTTGCGCCATCACCGCGTCGTCGATGCCGCGCCGTCCGAGCAGGCCGCCGTGTATTTTTGGATGCAGTGTTTTAAGGCGGCCACCCATCATCTCGGAGAAGCCGGTGCGGCTGGATACCTCAATGACGTTTATGCTGTTGGCAGAAAGCAGTTTTGCGGTGCCGCCGGTGGAGAGGATTTCAACGCCGAGCTGCTGCAGGCGCCGGGCGCACTCCACGACGCCGGTCTTGTCGGAGACGCTGATGAGGGCGCGTTTGATTAAAGCCATGCCGCAGGATTATTCCAGGCCGTGCAGGTTGAGTTTTTTGCGCAGTGTGCTGCGGTTTAGGCCCAGAATCTCGGCCGCCTTGCTCTGGTTGCCGCGCGTGTGTTCCATGACGCTTTTCAGCAGCGGTTGTTCGACTTCGCAAATCACCATCTGGTACAGATCGCCTGCCTTGTGTCCGTCGAGATCCTTGAAGTAGGTTTCGAGCGCGGCACGGATGCAATCACGCAACGGCTTGTTCGGACGCCCTTCCCATGGCGGTGCGGACTTGCCGTGATGTGGCGCTGATTTCATGCCGCCATCTCCGCACAGACGGCGTCGGCGGAGACATTTACCAGGCGGTCGAAAAATTCGTGTGTGAGCGAAGTCTGCTGCTCGATGCTGGCGGCGGCGTTGATGGTTTGACGGAACAGCGCGCCGCCGCTCTGGCCCTTGCTGTACCACGACAAATGCTTGCGCGCCATGAGTACGCCGGTGTGTTCGCCGTAGAAGGCGTAGAGATTGCGCATGTGGTCGAGCAGGATGTCGCGGATTTCGGTAATGCCGGGCTCCGGCATGATGTTGCCCGTGGCGAGAGTGTGCGCGATGCTGCGGAAGATCCACGGGCGGCCCTGCGCGGCGCGTCCGATCATCACGCCGTCGGCACCGGTATAGTCGAGCACGAACTTCGCCTGCTCCGGCGTGTGGATGTCGCCGTTCGCCAGCACCGGAATTTTCACTGCGGCCTTGATCGCCGCGATGGTGTCGTATTCGGCCTCGCCGGTGTAGGCGCAGGCGCGCGTGCGTCCGTGCACGGCGAGCGATTGTATGCCGCTCATCTCCGCAATATGCGCCACGGCGATGCCGTTGCGATGACCTTTGTCCCAGCCGGTGCGGATTTTCAGGGTGACCGGCACCGCTACCGCCTTTACCACCGCCTCAAGGATGCGTGCGACCAGTGATTCATCCTGCAACAGGGCGGAACCCGCCATCACGTTGCACACCTTCTTGGCCGGACAGCCCATATTGATGTCGATGATCTGGGCGCCGTTGTCCGCATTGTATTGTGCGGCCTCGGCCATGAGCCGGGGGTCGGCGCCCGCGATCTGCACCGCGCGCGGCGCAGTCTCGCCGTCGTGGTTGGCGCGCCGCCGCGTCTTTTCGCTGCCCCAGAGCAGCGAGTTCGACGATACCATTTCGGACACCGCCATGCCTGCGCCCAGATTTTTGCAAAGCTGACGGAACGGGCGATCGGTGACGCCGGCCATGGGCGCGAGCACCAGGTTATTGTTGAGTGTGTAGGGTCCGATTTGCATAAGTGCTACAGGGGCTGGGGACTGGGAAAAAACACCCTGGCCCCTAGCTTATCGTTGTTTCCATTGAATCCGTGCCGCCCTGGTTATCCAGCCAGGTGAGATTGATGGTGTCGCCCTTTTTACCGCCGCTGAAGCTGAACGCGATGTACGGATTTTTCGAGACGGCGATACCCCACTCGGCGGAGAGCACCACTTTTCCGTTATGCGCGCAGGTGACTTCCTGAATATAGTGCGCCGGGATCAGTGCGCCGGTGGTGCTATTCTTGAACAGGCCGGTCTCCATGCTATGGATGATCTGCGCCTTGACCGTGGTGATGTCACCTGCCAGCGTCGCGCGTATTTTAATAGTGTCCGCCATAGAGTACCTTAAATTTATTCCCGCAGCTTTGCTGCGGGTACAGCGCAATGGGGTTTCCAAAGGGGAGAGGCGTAGCTCGCCCCTTTGGTCGCCCGTGCGATTTTACATCGCGCGGAGCGAAATCTAACTGGCTCAGCCGCCGCAGCCGTTCAGCACCACCTTCACCTTCTTTTTCGTGCTGTAGAGCTTGCCGCCGGACTGGGCGATGGCGATGACGTGAGAGGTCTCTGCCATCTTGATATTGGTTTTGATGAACGGTTTGACGTTCGGCGCAAGATTGAAGCGCGCTACCAGGGCACTCGGATTTTTGTCCACGAAGAGGATGATCGAGTCGACATTGGCGAGGCGGCTTTCGATGGTGACCGGCACCACGGAGCCGTTTTCCGCGAGGTCGGTCACGGTGATCTTCACCTCGTCAGTCGCCGTTGTCAGGTTCGCGTTGCCCAGCAGTTCGTTGAGCGCGCCCGCCACGGTCTTGTGGCGGAACGCGCCCGCAGGCCAGGCCGCAGCCGCCATGCGCGGAAGGGCCATGAGCAGCCCCCAGCAGGCGCCTGCCAGGGTGATTTTTAAAAAGCGTCGGCGTGTATGGCCCGTCACGGGTGTTCCTGATCCAGGGGGAAATCTGCCTGCGGAATAGGGCCTCTATTGTAGCCGATTCCGCGCTGCGCCGTCATCAGTGCTTGGTTGCAAGCGCGGCCTGATCCTGCAACTCTTTCAGCCGCGCCTCCATTTGCGAGGCGCGGTAGAAATCGGCATCGGAGGCCTTAATGCCGCTATGGAGCTGCTCGATGGCGGCCATGGTCTGGCCATTGAGGTAATAATGCTCCGCCAGCGCCTGATGCGCCGCCGCTTTCTGGCCCGCTGCGATTTCGGCATCGGCGAGCAGCTTGTACAGCCCCGGCTCCGGCGCCTGCCGCCGCACGTATTCCTCCAGCAGGCGCCGCGCCTTGTCCGCCTGTCCATTCTGTAACAGGACACGGCTGTAGCCGAGGGTGAGCACTGGGTTGCCGGGAAACAGCTTCAAGGCCTCCTCATAGCTGCGCAGCGCGCGCGCCGCCTGGTTGTCGGCTAGGTCAACCTGGGCCATGGCGTTGATATAGGCGATACGCTCTTTGTCGGCGGCCTGCAATGCGCGTAACTCGCCGCGCGCTGCGGCGTAATCCCCGTTACCGAGCAGCGCGAGCGCGTAGCCGTAATGTTCAGCAGCCTGGTTGCGGTACTGGCCGGACTTCAGCGCTGCGGCGAAACGCACTACGGCCTGCTTCGGGCTGCCCTCCTTCATCACGCGCAGCTTGGCGCGTATCAGGTGATAGTTCAGATTGTCACTGACCTGGCGGTAGGGGAATTGCTCGGCGCGATTACGCGTATCGGCGATACGGGATTCGGTCACCGGGTGGGTGCGCAGAAACTCCGGCGGACTCGCGCCCGCGTAGCGGCTGGACTTCTGCAGGCGTTCGAAGAACACCGGCATGCTGCGCGGATCGAAGCCGGAGCGCGCCAGCGTCTGCAGGCCCACGCGGTCGGCCTCTTCCTCGTTGGCGCGGGTGAAATTGATCTGCACCTGCACGGTGCCGGCTTGGGCCGTTGCCAGCGCGGCCTGGCCCAGTTCACTGTTACGGGTGCCGATGATGATGGCGGCCAGCATCGCCGCCGTGGCAGGGATATTCATCTTGTCGGCCTTCTCGATGGTGCGCGCGAGATGGCGCTGCGTCACGTGTCCGATTTCGTGTGCCAGCACCGAGGCGAGTTCACTTTCCGATTCGGTCGCCAGTATCAGGCCGCTGTTGACGCCGATAAACCCGCCGGGCCCGGCAAAGGCGTTGATGCCATGGTCTTCGACTACGAAGAAGGAGAAACCGAGCGACTGATTATCGCTGTGCGCCGCCAGTTGATAGCCGAGTGAGCGCATGTACTCGTTGATCTCCGCATCGTCCATCACCTTGAGCGACTGGCGTATCTCGCGCATGAACGCCTCACCATACTTGCGCTCCTCCGCAGGCGAGATCGTGCCGCCCGCCGTATCGCCGATGTCGGGCAGATCGAGGTTGAGCGTGGCGGCCTGCGCCGGTTGCAATAATGCTCCGGCGATAAAAATCAGGCGGCACAGGAAAGAAGGCTTCAATCGGTGATCCTGGTCGTTAAGTGAGTGGTACTCATAGGTCAGTAATTAAGGCTACGCTCTCCGCCACGTCCCCGCCCCCTATTGAGGGGGCGGGGACGTGGCGGGGG
>CAWUTX010000024.1:0-9178 GCA_963925015.1 uncultured Gammaproteobacteria bacterium | reverse complement strand
GTGTTCTTCTTTTGCCATGCGCCCTTCGTTCTTTTCCCGTGATTGATTCTGCAAACAATTTCAAAAGCGCGCTTAGTATACTATACATGGCGCCAGAAATCGTAACGAGCGGCTTTCAGGCGGGGGCGGTGGAGCGCAGGAACCGGAGTGTACAAGTAGTACACGAGGATTCCGAGCACCGTACGCGCCCGCATCAAAGGCGCGCAGTAGATTTAGGGCGCTATGTAATCAGTCGCGCGGTTTGTCCGCGTAAGGATTTTCCCCACTCTTGAATTCCAGCCTGAGCGGCGTGCCCGTCAACTTGAGTGCGCTGCGAAAACTGTTGGCGAGATAACGCTTGTACGACTCCGGCACGGAAACAATCCGGTTGCCGTGAATCACAATCACCGGCGGGTTGTGTCCACCCTGATGTGCATAGCGCAGCTTGATGCGCCGCCCCTGCACCAGCGGCGGCTGGTGTGTGGCGAGGGCCTTTTCCAGCAGGCGCGTCAGCTCACCGGTCTCCATCTTGCGCATGGCCGAGGCATAGGCCTTGTCCACCGAGGCGAATAATTCGGCCACGCGCGTGCCGCGCAGCGCCGAGATAAAGTGGATGCGGGCAAAATCCACAAACGACAATCTGCGGTCGAGCTCCTGCTTGATGCGCGCACGCTGATCGGCATCCGCACTGTCCCACTTGTTCACCGCAATCACCAGCGCGCGCCCGGACTCCAGCACCAGCCCTAGCAGCGACGCATCCAGCTCCGTCACACCGGCCTCTGCATCGAGCATCAGGATGACTACGTTGGCATCATCGATGGCGCGCAATGTTTTTATCACGCTCAGCTTTTCGATACCCTCACTCATGCGGCTCTTTCTGCGCACGCCGGCAGTGTCGATCAGTGTGTAGTGTGTGCCCTTGCGTTCGAACGGAATATAAACACTGTCGCGCGTCGTGCCCGGCTCATCGAACGCCAGCACGCGCTCTTCGCCGAGCAGGCGATTGATCAGCGTTGACTTGCCCGCGTTCGGGCGACCGACGACCGCGAGCCTGACGCCCTCTGTTTCCGACTCCGGCGTCTCTGCGGCTGGCAGGAAACTCGCGAGCGCACTGTCCAGCAACTCCTCCACGCCGGTTCCGTGTGCGGCGGAGATGACGTGCGGCGCGCCCATGCCCAGCGCATGAAACTCTGCCGCCACCACCTCGGCATCCAGCCCCTCGCCTTTGTTCACCACCAGAAACACCGGTTTACCGGTGCGCCGCAGGCGTGTGGCGATACGCGCATCCTCTGCGGTGAGTCCCGCGCGCCCGTCCACAATTAGCAGCGTAACATCCGACTCCTCGACTGCAATCCAGCTCTGCTCGGCGGCCAGCGCCTCGATGCCCGCCTGATCCGAGCCCAGACCGCCGGTGTCCACCACCAGGTAAGGCCTGTCGCCCATGCGTCCATTACCGTAAATACGATCACGGGTGAGACCAGGCATATCCGCAACCAGCGCATCACGCGAGCGCGTGAGACGATTGAACAGCGTAGATTTTCCGACGTTGGGCCTACCCACTAGGGCAATAACTGGTTTCATAAAAAATTCGAAGCACGCAGAGTAGTATCTATAAGATGAGTATCGTCCATGGAAAAATATCCCAGGTTCTATTTTACTGCTCCAGCTGTTAAAAAGTGCGTAACTTAAGCCGCTTCAGCGCTGCGTGCCTTGATCACTTCCCCGATTTCCATTTGCTCCATGCATTGAACCTTGATGTCTTCCCGCGAAGGGCTGACCCAGAAAGGTTTCCAGTGCTTGCAGCACCTTGTCGTTGTCACCGATATACAACACGAGGAGTTTTCCCTGCTTGAAAAAATGCGGCGGGCCTAGCCAAAGGGGCTTGCTGGTTCCGACTGCGCTGCCATCGGGTGAAACCAGGGCAGCCTGCGCATCCGCTGCCGCGGCATGAGGGTACTGAAAGACCTGCACCTCCTCGCCGTGGACTTTGACCAGCCTTCCTGCGACAGCAAAGAAAGGTTGGTCCACTTCTCCTTTCGGCTCGACACGTGCTCCCGCAGCACGCAGGTTGGCTATTAAACCGGCGAAGTCCGTCACCGGTGCGGCGGGCGATTTCCCCTGTTGCGGCTGATGGGATGACGCTGATTTTTCACCGCAGGCCGTGAAACCGGCGGCAAGCACGAAAAGCAAACCGATTGAAAGCAGGAATGGTTTCACAAAATCAACTTTTCAATCTACTGGCGTATGTCGCCCCCCATGAATGGCCCCAACTTTCCACCTTCGGCCAGGATGACGAACGTGAACAGCTTGTGCCCGCGACCCAGATCGAGCTCGAAAAGCGCGGTCCGGCCGTTGTTGGTCAACCGGACCAGCTTGCCCCACTGCGCCGGCGTTTCAAAGTCGTTGCCGGCCAGGGCGGCGGCCGTCTGGCCGACGGTGGTCGTGCTGTCGGTGTGGTTGTTGTAGATAGTCACCAGTTGGTCGTAGTCGTGCTGGTTCGGATGCTCGTTGCCAGCCGGGTTGTTCGTGTAGTCCGTGCACGTTCCCACGTTCGCGTTTGTGAAGTTTTCGTCCTGGTGATCGAGGCCAAGGGTGTGGCCGATTTCCTGACACATCACGAGGCGTCTCCACGCCGGGGTGTTGTACCGCGTGGTGTTGAAGTAGGTGTCGTTGAGTTTGACGGTGCCCTGCGTGATGTGGGGACCGCTGAGCCAGATCTGGGCCAGGCCGAGCCAGCCCTTGTTGCCGTATGTGGCGCTGCAGACCTCGACGCGCCCGCTGGTGGGCTGGCAGCGTTTCGGGTCTTTAGTCCCGGTTACAATGCTGGTGTTCAACACCTCGGAGAAACTCCAATCGGTCGAGGCCGTGGCGAGATAAGGATCCCACGTGTTCGACACGTTGTCGCCCAGCTTCAGGGGGAACTCGGTAACCGTGCGCGCCCAATGGTAACCGCCCCACGAATGGGTCGCAGATGTGAGGGCCGGGAACGCGGCAAATGCCAACCCGGCCAGAAGGACTGCCAGCGAACGCCGATGGAAAGTCGTGAACATAACAGTCTCCTTATCTAACGGGTGTTGGTGAAAACGCCCTCCTCCACCCCGCGCGAATCCCTGCCGATGCCGCCGGTGCCGGCGGCATCCGGCGGCTCAATACTCTACCTGGCGCTCCGATCCACAAGCCCAGCCGTTGGGGGTCAATTATATGCCTTTCTTCAGCCATAATTTACTCCCTCTTTAGGAAGCTCTGATTTATTCGAGAAACGTCATTCCCGCCCCCGGATCACGTCCGGGGTGACGAGCGGGAATCCAGCAAGCCATTGAATTTACAGAACTGGATTCCGGGTCTACGCTCCGCCCGGAATGACGAATTAATCAGAGATTCCTTTAGTTAAAGTTGCAAATACGCCTGCGCGACCTATGGAACAGCGCCTGGCCGAGCGCCGGCCAGGCGCCGATGAAACTTGTCTTGCGCCGCTACGCGCCGCGTTATGAAGCGGAGCCGTTGCGCGCCATCTTAATCTTGCGATCCGCGCTCTCAAAATGAGCCATATTCCGCATCATGTCCTTGCCCAGCACCAGGCGCACATGGATGTCCGGGCGCAGTTTGTCGTTCTGCACCAATGCCGGCTCGCCGGGTAGGTTCGATTTGAGGCGCTGTGCTTCCGCCTGGTAGCCTGGACGGTACTGGATCTGTGTTGCCGCGACCCGGAACGGCTTCCGGTTCGTCAAGCGCGCCGTCCGGTAGCCTTGGCCGCCCAGGAAGCGGCCCACTTTCCTGGCCATTCCCGTCACGCCGTTGCCGTTGGAGACTTCAAGGCGGAATCGCGCCGGATCCGCCAGAGTCACCGCAGCCGGCTGCTCCGTCGCCGCTACGGTTGCGATCCGCACCGGATCCGCCGGAGTCACTGCGGCGGGCTGCTCGGTCGCCGCTACGGTTACGATACTGACCGGCTCGGCGGCGCGTTCGCGCAACGGGTACACGCTCGGGGTCACTTCCACCGGCTGAGTGCGGCTTTCCGCCACCGGCAACGGGTCAGCCGCTGCTGCCTGCCGAATAACAATGATGCCCGTATCCCTGGCCGGCGCAATGACCGGGAATGCCACCTGTGGCACGGCTGCCGGCTGAGTGCGGCTTTCCGCCACCGGCAACGGGTTAGCCGCTGCTGCCTGCCGAACAACAATGATGCCCGTGTCCCTGGCCGGCGCAATGGCTTGGGATGCCATCTGTGGCGCCGCTGCAGCCCCACTGTCCGCAGGAGGCGCCAGTTCACCGGCGCTTGGCTGGCCAACGGCCTGTGCCAGGGCCTGACGCGATTTGCCCCCCTCGCCGGTCTTGGCGTAGGCCAGGGCGAGGTTACTCAAGGTGCGCTGGTTCGCCGGGTCGAGGGCCGCCGCCCGTTCAAGCACGGGCACGGCCTCGGCGTAGTCGCCCCGCAGGCAAAGGGCATGGCCCAGGTTATTGTAGAGGTGGGCGGCCTCGGGCGCGTGGCTGATGGCCGCTCTGAACTCCGCGAAGGCTTCCTCGTGCTTGCCCTGCATGGAATACACCACACCCAGGCCATTGCGCGCCTCAACGAAGCCGCTGTCCATGACGAGCGCCCTGATGTACGCGTCAGCAGCCTGCTGGTAGCGTCGCTGCCCCTGGTAGTAGCGGCCCAATTGATACATGGCCACGGGGCTGCCGGCGGTGCCGTTCACGCTGTAAGTAGGCTTGACGCTCCAGGCTTGGTTACCCGAAGTCTGCCATCCGGTGCAACTGCCCAGAAGGGGAACGCAGCAGAGCATCGGCAAAATCATCTTTTTCGTTTTCATGTTTTTCATATCAGGCCTCCTGGCGAGGGAAAAGATTATTGCCCCGTCAGGGTCGGCAGCAGCACGCGGTAAATGCTGATGAATGCGGGGCCGAGCAGGACAAGGAGCATCGAGGGGAAAATGCAGAAGATCAGAGGAATAAGCAGCTTCACCGGAATCTTGGCGGCCGCCTCCTCCGCGAGCAGCCGGCGCTTGGTGCGCAAACCGTCCGAGTGTACGCGCAGCGAGTTCGCCACGCTGGTGCCGAAGCGATCCGCCTGAATCAGCAGGGTGGCTAGGTTATGCACCTCCTCCACACCGGTGCGCAGGGCGAGGTTTCTCAGCGCCAGTTCCCGGGAGCTGCCCGCGCGCAATTCCAGGTTGACCAGGTGCAGTTCTTCCGCCAGGATCTGGTTTTTCAGCCGCATTTCCTCGCCCACGCGGCTGATCGCCGCGTCGAGTCCGAGACCTGCCTCGACACACACGGTCATAAGGTCAATCGCATCGGGGAGATTCTCAAAGACCTCGCGCTTGCGGTAGGTGATCTGCCGCTCAAGCAAGGCATTGGGCAGGAAATAGCCGAGCGCGGCCAACGCCACGAGCAGCAAGAAAAACATATTGGGCTTGAGCGCGGTTCCGGCGGTGGCCGCATACAGCACCAGCAGACCGGGAAGGGCTAGGCTCAAGAGGGGCTTGGCTGCGAAGAACAGCACGGGGGCCGAAGAATTGCGATAGCCTGCGCTCATGAAGCGAGTCCGCAGTTTCGACTTTTCCCAGCCCTCCGCCGGCAGGGAAAGCCTGGCCAGCCCGCCGGCGAGCTTCACCACGCGCTGGATCCAGGCCGGGGCGCCGGATTCCGCCGCGGCTTCGCCCGTGCCGGAAAGTTGATCCAGCCGCTGCCGCACGGGGCGCGGCCACAACTGAAAGAGGATCGCCAGGGCCGCCACGGACACCATCACGAAAATGGCCCCCAGATAGATGATTCGCAAAGTAGTCATGATTTGTCTGCCTGTGTGGTCAACTGTTATACCCTGATCTTGGTGATGCGCCACATCCAGAAGATGCCGAGGATCATGAGACCCAAGGCTCCGCACACCATTTTCAGGCCGACCGGGTCGATCCACAGCGCAGCCAGGAACGTGGGGTTGACCGCGTAAATCGCCGTGGCCACAGCGAACGGCATGATGGTCAGAATCCAGGCCGACAGGCGACCCTCTGCGGAGAGCACCCGGACGCTTCCCAACAGCTTGAACCGCGCCCGGATCAGCGCGCTGATGTTGTCCAGAAGCTGCGCCAGATTGCCCCCGGTCTCGCGCTGGATCAGCACGGAGATGACAAAATAACGCAGATCCGTGCTCGGCACGCGGGCAGCCAGTCTGGTAAGCGCGTCCAGCAAGGACACGCCATAATTCAACTCGTCCGAGGTGATGCGGAATTCGCCGCCGAGGGGTTCCGGCATTTCATCGCCCACCATCTGGAGCGCGCGCGGGAGGGCGTGGCCGGCGCGCATGGCGCGCCCCATCAGATCGAGCCCATCGGGCAGCTGCTGATCAACGGTGTACAGTCGTTTCTGCCTTGCGCTCGACACATACACCAGCGGCAGCGCGCCGACCGCTGCGGCCAGCGCAACCATGGCGGCGGGCAAGGCAAGCAGTGCGGCCAGCCCGATCCCAGCTCCTGCGGCCAATAGCGTCAGCCCAATAAATCCCGCCACATTGAGCCTCAGGCCGGATTGCAGCAGCAGCCAGTCCAGTTGATGGATGCGCGGGATATGCAACAGCAGGCGCCCCAGGACGGGGGTTTCGCTCAACAGGCGCTGCCTGAGGATGGACAACTCCTCGCTAGCGTCGCCCCCCGCGGACAGGGCGCGCAGGCGCTGCTCGATGCGCTTCGCCACCGGCCCCTGGTAGGCGTTCCAGGCCAGGTAGGTGCCTTCCAGAAACAGTGCCACGGCGAGGAAGCCGAGGACAACAAACAAGTAGTAGATATAATCCACATCTATCTCCTATTTGGACAACTGCGTCGGGTTGAACATCTCGCTGCGCGCCGGTATGCCCTTCACGCGCAGCGTGTCGGCGAAGTTGGGCCGGATGCCGGTGGCGCGGAAATGCCCGAGCACCGTGCCGTCGGGGGCCACGCCGGTCTGCTCGAAGGTGAAGATTTCCTGCGTGCTGATGGTGTCGCCCTCCATGCCGGTGATCTCCTGGATGCTCACCAGTTTGCGCTTGCCGTCGGAGAGTCGCGCCATGTGGATCATCGCAGTCAGGGCGGAGCTGATCTGCTGGCGCATCGCCTTGGGTGGCAGGCTGACGCCGGCCATGCTAATCATGTTTTCCAGACGGGTCAACGCGTCGCGCGGGCTGTTGGCGTGCACCGTGGTCATGGAGCCGTCGTGGCCCGTGTTCATCGCCTGCAGCATGTCCAGCACCTCCGCGCCGCGCACCTCGCCGACGATGATGCGGTCGGGGCGCATGCGCAGGCTGTTCCTCACCAGCGCCACCGAGGAGACTTCGCCCCTGCCTTCGATGTTGGGCGGTCTGGTTTCCAGCCGCACCACATGAGGCTTCTGCAACTGCAGCTCCGCCGCGTCCTCGATGGTAACGACGCGCTCCCTGGGCGGGATAAAGCTCGACAGGATGTTGAGCAGGGTGGTCTTACCGCTGCCGGTGCCGCCCGAGATCAGCAAGTTTACCCCGGCCTTCACCAGGCCTGCGAGGATTTCCGCCATGTCGGGGGTAAGGCTCTTGAAGCCCAGAAAATCGTCCATGCGCATGGGCAAAACGGCAAAGCGGCGGATCGAGAGTATCGGGCCGTCCACCGCCAGTGGCGGAATAATGGCGTTCACCCGCGAGCCGTCCGGCAGCCGCGCATCCACCATGGGGCTGGATTCATCCACGCGCCGCCCGACACCCGAGACGATCTTGTCGATGATCTTCAGCAGATGGGCATCGTTTTCGAAGCGCACCTCGGTCAGCTCCAGTCTGCCGTGGCGCTCCACATACACCTGCCGGTAGGTATTGACCAGGATGTCGGAAATGGTGGGGTCCGCCAGCAGCGGCTCCAGCGGCCCCAGGCCGAGCACCTCGTACTGGATGTCCTCGACCAGGCTCTTGCGCTCAGCCTCGTTGAGCGCCAGCGTATCTTCGGAAAGCAGCCCCTCCACCAGGCTCTTCAATTCCTCCCGCAGCCGCACCGGCGAGAGGCTCTCCATTACCGCAAGATCCGCCCGATTCAGCAGCTTGAGGTGAATGCGCGCCTTCAGTTCCTGATGCGCCTTCCTATCGGCACCGGCCTGTTGCGCCGAAAGCGCCGCCTGCGCGGTGTCGTGCTGAATGTATCCCAGTTTTTCTCGTAGCGACACGATCTCAGCCTATCGAATTTACTGTTTCTAATTGGGCAGTAGCGCCCACACCTTCGCCTATTTCACTCAGACGCGGCGGAATAAATGCGCCAGCCAGTCAGCCTTCATCCACCCCGCGCGCTTGGGCTGAGTCCTCTGTGCCAACTCCTGCCCCCACTCCGCCAAAGCTTCCGTCACCGGATCGTGGCGGGCGAGCGTCATCACCGGCACACCCTGGTCGACCGACGCCGACGCCACATCTGAGCTGTTTGGAATGGTGCGGAACACCTTCATGCCCAGCCCGCGCTCCACGTCCTCCAGCCGGATGTCGCCTCCATTTTCGCAGCGGTTCACGATCAGACAGACCTTCTCCCTGGGGTAGCCCAGCGACTGGAACGTGTCGAGCAGCCACTTGGCACCGCGGATGAACGGCACGGTCTTCTGTAGCACCGGGAAGATCGCGTCGGCGCTGTCCAAGGCCTTGACGCTTACCGCGTCCAGCGTCCGCCCCATATCGAGAATAACGAAGTCATAGTGCGCGGCGGCCAGGCTGATCAGCGTCTCGATGTGCTCTGGCTTCACTGCCGCGGCCTGCTCCAGACTCTTCGGGGCGGCCAGCACGCCGAAGTTCGGCAGCACCTGCACCATGCTGGAGGCGAGGAACGAGGCATCCAGGCGCCGGATGTTGATCGCCACATCGGCGAGTGTGCTGGCCGGTGCGCGGCCGGAAAAGAAAAGCGAGGCGTCACCGCACTGCATGTTCAAATCAAGTAGCGCCACCTTCTGGCCATAGGCCGCTGCCAGCACATAGCCCAGATTGGCCGCGAGGAAGGTGGCCCCGCTGCCGCCCTTGCAGGAGGTGAATGCCAGCACCTTTGTCTTCTTTTTATTCTCATTTTGCAGCGCGCGGTTTTTTTCAATCAAATCGTGTTGTTCGAGCGCGAGCGCGACGGTGATACGCAGGTCGTCGTCATTCCATGGTTTCAAGATAAATTTGTACACCGCACCGTCGTTGACCGCGCCCATCACCGCACCGGTGTCGGCCTGGCCGGTGAGCATGATGCGGACC
>CAWUTX010000023.1:0-5876 GCA_963925015.1 uncultured Gammaproteobacteria bacterium | reverse complement strand
CATTTTTGACCCATCTGGCGGTACAGGGGAAGGTCAGGCGGTGGGGGGCACATTTGGGGGCACATTGTTTTCCACATCATATAAATAAAATAACAATCAACAAGTTAACTTACGGATGTGAGTGAGTCCCGGGAGCCAATCTTGGGTGAAGTTGTACAGCGTCCGCAGTCATCAGTGCTTCCTTAGCGCGCGCTGAATTTTTTGTGGTACTCCACTACCTGCTCCCGTGTGAGCAGGAATACCCCGCCGCCGCGCTCGAATTCGGGCCACACAAACGGCACATCGGGGAAGCATTCCATCAACGCCTGCTCGCTGTTGCCCACTTCGATCACCAGAATGCCGCCGGGGTTGAGGCGGCGATGCGCTTCGCGCAGGATGCGGCGCACGACATCCAAGCCATCCGCACCCGCCTTGAGGCCGAGCGACGGCTCGTGATGAAATTCCGTCGGCAGCGCCGCCATGTCGGCGGCGTCCACGTACGGCGGGTTGCTGACGATGATGTCGTAGGTTTTATTTTCGAGCGCGCTGAATACGTCGGAGAGAACGGCGTGCACACGAGTCTTGACGCCGTGGCGCGCGATATTGATTTCGGTGACTTCCAGCGCAGCGGGAGAAATGTCGGTGGCGTCGACGACGGCGTGAGGAAAGGCATAAGCGCAGGCAATGGCGATGCAGCCGCTGCCGGTGCAGAGATCAAGGATGTGGTGCACATCTGAGTCGTCGATCCAGGGTGCAAAATACTGCTCGATGAGTTCGGCGATGGGTGAGCGGGGGACGAGCACGCGTTCATCGACGTAAAAACTCAGGCCCGCGAACCAGGCCTCGTGTATCAGATAGGGCGCGGGCAGGCGCTCGGTGATGCGCCGCATGAGCAAGTCCACGACGGTTTTCTTTTCGCGCTGCGTGAGTGCGCCGTGCAGGATGTCAGGTGCGACATCGTGCGGCAGGTGCAGCGCGTGCAGCACCAGGCTTGCGGCTTCATCCACGGCGTTGTCCGTGCCGTGGCCGAAGTGGAGGCCGGCTTCATTGAAGCGGCTCGCGCCCCAGCGGATGAAGTCGCGCGGGGTGTGCAATTCTTCGACAGCTTCCTGCGCGGTACTCATGGGCGGAACGGCAATGGGCTGAGCATGAAGCCGCGCGCGTCGTGAGTGAGCACGCTGCCCTGTTCGTACCAGTCGCCGAGTACGATGCGGCGTGCGGGTTTTCCGTCCAGTATAAAATCGTGCAGCGCGGGGCGATGCGTGTGCCCGTGTATGAGCAGGCTGATGTGATGCTCGCGCATCACGCGCTCGACTGCCTGTTGATTCACGTCCATGATCTGTTCGGGTTTTGCGCGCGTCCTGATTTGCGATTCATCGCGCAGGTGGCGCGCAATCTCGCGCCGTTGCTGCAACGGCTTGGCCAGAAATCGCCGCTGCCATTCTGCATCGCGCACGGTGACGCGGAACTCCTGATATTCGATATCGTCGGTACACAAGGTGTCGCCGTGCATGATAAGAGCGGACATGCCGTCCACATCAATCACGCTGGGGTCGGGCAACAGACGGCAGCCGCTTTGCTGCTCGAACTCCGCGCCGATCAGAAAGTCGCGGTTGCCGTGCATCATGAGCACCGGCGTGCCGCCCTGTACGCATGCGTTCAAGGCGTGGGTGATTGCGCGGTGAAAATCACTCGTATCGTCATCGCCCAGCCAGACCTCGAACAGGTCGCCGAGGATGTAAAGCACATCGGCGTCGCGCGCCTCCTGCTCCAGAAACCGAATGAAGCGTTGAGCAGCGGCCGGGCGTTGTTCGTACAGGTGCAAGTCGGATATGAATAACATCATGAGGTTTCTGCGCGATGATGCCGCGCGTTTAAATGCATCTCAAGGGGTTTGCGCCAAGCTGACGGCGGCTACTTTTTCTTTACCGCTTTTGCGTCTGCCGTGCGTTTGTGTTTGCCCGCTGCGGGTTTGGTGTTTTCGGTTTCGGCCTGCGCTGTCATCAGCGCCGCCGGTGCAAGACTCGCCTGTGTAATCACGATGGGTGATTGCGGCACATCCTGAGGGAAGGGGCCACCTGCGCCCGTGCCGGACTGGCCGATACGCTCGACGACGTCCATGCCCTGCACCACCTTGCCGAATACGGTATAGCCCCAGTAGCCCGGCGCGGGCGCATGATGGTTGAGGTGGAGATTGTCGTTGAGGTTGATGAAAAACTGATTGGTGGCAGAGTCGGGGTCCTGGCTGCGCGCCATGGCGATAGTGCCGCGCTTGTTCAGCAGACCGTTGGTCGCCTCGCTCGGCACCGGGTCCCGTGCGGGGCGCGACTCAAAGGCGGGTGTGAAACAGCCACCCTGGATCATGAAGTCTCCGATCACGCGGTGGAAGAGGGTGCCGTCATACGCGCCTTCGCGCACATAGGTTAAAAAGTTCTCGACGGTCTTGGGCGCACTGGCGCGGTTGAGTTCGATCAGAATGTCGCCCTGGTTGGTCTGGATGCGCACATGCGGATGGACGTCCCCATCGGCCTGGGCATGGGCCGCGGAGGAGGCAAGGAATGCGCCGAGGGCCAGTGCGGTGAATGAACATTTCATGGCAGGGTACTCCTTGATCTGGCCCCGGATCTGATCAGGGCACGACATAGCCCGATAATAATCCGTCTTCGCTCAGATGGAAAGGCCCTTCATTTTTGTTATACATGGCGTCAAAATCTACTGCGCGTCTTTGATGCGGGTGCGTGCGGTGCTCGGAATCCGGGGCCGCGTAGCGGCAGACTGTATGTACACTCCGGTTCCTGCGCTCCACCGCCCCCGCCTGAAAGCCGCTCGCTACGATTTCTGGCGCCATGTATAGTATGCCCAATCAAAATGACAACGCGCGTCAAAACCCGGTTTGCCCCCAGTCCGAGTGGATTCCTGCACATGGGGAATGCGCGCATCGCGCTGTTTTGCGCGCTGCTGGCGCGGCATGCGCGCGGCGTGTTTCTGCTGCGCATCGAAGATACCGACCGTGAGCGCTGCGAGGCGCGTTACACCGACGCCGTCGAGGAGGATTTGCGCTGGCTCGGGCTCGACTGGCAGGAGGGCCCGCGCGTGGGCGGTGCGCACGCGCCTTATGTGCAATCCGAGCGCACGGCGATCTATCAGGAGTATTTCGAACGCCTCAAAGCGGACGGGCTGGTCTATACCTGCTTTTGCAGCACGCAGGAGCTTGCGCTCTCGCGCAAGACGCAGATCAATGCCAGCCAGCCGCCGCGTTATGCCGGTACCTGCGCGTCGCTCACGCCTGAGCAGATCAGGGCGCAACTCGCTCAAGGCGAACTGCCCACGCTGCGCTTCCGTGTGCCGCGCGGCAAGCAGGTGGAGTTCGACGACCTGGTGCGCGGCCCGCAGCGCTTTGCGAGTAACGACATCGGCGACTTCATCATCCGCCGCGCCGATGGTACGGCGGCGTTTTTTTTCAGCAACGCCCTCGATGACGCTCTGATGGGAGTCACGCACGTGCTGCGCGGCGAAGACCATCTCACCAACACGCCGCGCCAAATTATGCTGCTGCATGCGCTGCGGCTCGCAGCGCCGCACTACGGTCACTTGTCGCTGATCGTAGGCGCCGACGGTGCACCGTTGTCCAAGCGTCACGGCAGCCGCAGCGTGCGCGAGCTGCGTGATTCGGGCTATTTCGCGGCGGCGGTGGCCAACTATCTCGCGCGTCTCGGGCACCACTATGAAATCGACGCCTTGCTCGATCTCGATGCTCTGGCGGCGGGCTTTCACGCCGATAAACTGGGACGTGCACCGGTGCGCTTCGACCCCGTGCAGTTGCAACACTGGCAGCAGGAGGCGATTGCGCATGCGAGCGCGGACGCGCTCTGGCGCTGGATGGGTGAGGAGGTGCACGCGCTGGTGCCGGAGCCGCAGCAGCAGGACTTCATCGACGCGGTACGCCCCAACATCGGGTTGCCGTCGCACGCCTTGTTGTGGGCGCGCATTATTTACCACGATCCGCTGGAGCTGAGCCTGACCGCGCGCGGCGTGATCGAGCAGACGGGAAGATACTTTTTTGAACACGCGCTGCACGCGCTGGAGCAGCACCCGCAGGATTTCAAGGCGCTTGCGCAGACGTTGAAGACCGCCACGGGCGCAAACGGAAAGGCGCTCTATCAGCCGTTGCGCGCGGCACTCACCGGCGAACTCGACGGGCCTGAGATGGCGCGGCTACTGCCGCTGCTCGGGGTTGAGCGCGCACGAGCCCGTCTGCATTCCGCCGCACCAGGATAAGAACGTGTTACAGATTCATAACAGCCTCACCAGAACCAAAGAGCCGTTTGTCCCCATCACGCCCGGCAAGGTGCGCCTCTATGTCTGCGGCATGACGGTGTACGACTATTGCCATCTCGGCCATGCGCGCGTGCTGGTGGTGTTCGACACCGTGGTGCGCCACCTGCGCAGTCTGGGTTACGACGTGACCTATGTGCGCAACATCACCGACATCGACGACAAGATCATCCGCCGCGCGCAGGAAAATGGTGAGGAAATCGGAGCGCTGACCGCACGCTTCATAGAGGCGATGAACGAGGATGCGGACAAATTGGGCGTGGCGCGCCCGGATGCCGAGCCGCGTGCGACGCAACACATCGGCGGCATTATTGCGCTGATCGAAGCGCTGGTGAAAAAAGGTTACGCCTACGCTGCGCACAATGGGGACGTGTATTACGCAGTAAGCCGCTTTAAAGGTTACGGCCAACTCTCTGGCAAGCATGTGGAAGACCTGCGTGCGGGCGCGCGTGTGGAAATTGACGAGGGCAAGCATGATCCGCTGGATTTTGTGCTGTGGAAGGCGGCCAAGCCTGATGAACCGAGCTGGGAATCGCCCTGGGGCCGGGGCCGTCCCGGCTGGCACATCGAGTGTTCGGCCATGGCCATGCACTGCCTGGGCGATCACTTCGACATCCACGGCGGCGGTCTGGATCTGATGTTTCCGCATCATGAAAATGAAATCGCGCAGTCTGAAGGCGCCAGCGGACGCACATTCGTCAATGTGTGGATGCACAACGGTTTCGTACGCGTGGACGACGAAAAGATGTCAAAATCGCTCGGCAATTTCTTCACCGTGCGCGAGGTGTTGAAACAATACACTCCGGAAGAGATACGCTATTTTATCCTGTCCAGTCATTACCGTGGGCCGCTCAACTACTCACATGAAAACCTCGGCAACGCACGCGCCGCGCTCACGCGCCTGTATACCGCGCTGCGCGGCTTGCCCGTGGTAAATGCCGACGGCGGCGATGATTATGCAGTGCGTTTCCGCGCCGCAATGGACGATGATTTCAATACGCCGGTAGCGCTCGCCGTGTTGTTTGACCTCGCGCGCGACATCAACAAGATACGTCTGCACGATGTGGCGGAAGCCGCACGGCTGGCAGGTGATCTGCGCCGTTTGGGCGCCGTGCTCGGTCTGGTGCAGGGCGATGCGGAAAGTTATTTACAGACCGGATCGCGCCAACACACCGCGCTCGGCAAGGAAGATGTAGAGCACCTCATCTCAGAGCGCAACAGCGCACGCAAAAATAAAGATTGGATGGAGTCCGACCGCATCCGCGATCTGCTACATGAGAAGAATATCATTCTGGAAGACGGCTCCGCCGGAACCACCTGGCGCAGGGAATAGCCCGGACTGATGTGACGCACTATGTCTGATGAGTTACCCCTTTCCTTTTGGCGGGGGAAGGGTGGGGTGGGGGTGAAGGCCCATTTCCGGGGCCAGGTCTTGCATTGCAACATTCGCTGGATTCATGTCGCACTGTACCCCCAGTGTTTCCGCTCTGACCCCGCGAGTGTCTTAGGCGGCATGTTGCTGTACGCGCTTCTCGACCTCTGCGCCGATCTCTCTCTGCGCC
>CAWUTX010000022.1:0-12144 GCA_963925015.1 uncultured Gammaproteobacteria bacterium | reverse complement strand
GTCATAAGATTTTCTCCCGGGTTGATAGGCCGCTATGCCGCTGCTTCCATGGTATGAATAAGCAGGCTGACAAAGAAGGTGGTGCCTTCGCCTTCGCGCAACTCCACCCAGATTTTTCCGCCGCGGCGCTCCACCATGCGCCACACGATGGCAAGCCCGACGCCTTCGCCTTTGGCCTTGTCGGGATGGAAGCGCTGGAATATCTGAAACAGCTTGCCTTTGGCTGCTTCGCTTGTCAACGCCAAATAGAAATGTGGCTGCTTCGCTCATGTCATTTACATAGGTAATTGTGCCGCCCGCATCCGCTACGCTCACGATGGAGCCGACGTAAAGGGCCGTGCGGTAACGGGTCACCTCCACCGCCCTTGCATCATCAAGCCTCTGGTGGGCCTGATAGAGGTCGCCATAACGTCTTGCGTTGGGTATATCAAGCAACTCGTTAACCAGTGCATCAACCTCCGGTTTCAGTTTCAGCACATTGCCTGTATGCGCCAGTGCTGCACACACAATCTCCTGCTGTTCGGCGGGATAGTTTTTCCGCAGCACCTGGATGCTCTCAAGCTGTGCCTCGATGTGCGGCCTGAGATGTCGCACATCGTCCGCAGCGGCATACATGAACGTATCGGATAAAATATCTCCCATCTCTCTTTTCAGCGTGTTGAGCTGATCCGCCGGGAGCGCCTTGACCAGGGAAAAGCAGGGCGATGGTGCCTGTCCACAGCAGCGTTTGATAAGCAGAATATTTTTTCATGGCTGCATCCGGTGAATCCCCCTCAACCCTTGCAGGCAGGTATGTCTGGCCGGACAAAAGATGTCAGGCACCCCAGTTAGCGACACGTACCGGGTAAAGCTTGAGGGGGGAGTGAACGGTGGTGCGGGGCAGGCTGAGTGCTTGAATATGGGGCGCGGAGGTTAAGGCGAGGGCGTGGCGGTAATGCGCCAGTCGTGGCCCACCGCGCGTACTTCGCTGATCGCAAGCTCGATGCGCTGCGGCAGGATCAAGGGCGCGGATAGATGAAACAGGCCGCGCGCGCTGTCGCCAAGCAGGCTCGGCGCCATATAAATCATCAATTCGTCGATCAAGCCGGCTTCGAGCAAGGCACCGCTGAGGGTGGGGCCGGCCTCGACCAGCAACTCGTTGATGTCATGCTCTGTGGCGAGGGTGCGCAGTGCCGCGTGCAGATCAATGCCGCCGTTGCCGCGCGGCATGCGCACCACCGTTGCGCCCGCCTGTGTCAGTGCGGCGCGTTTCGCGTCATCGCCGTCCGCAGTCAGAACCAGCGTCTGCCCCGGCTCTTGCAGCATGCGTGCGCCGGGCGGCATACGCAGGCGGCTGTCCAGCACCACGCGCAGCGGGTGCAGATGATCGTCCGCCAGCCGCACGGTGAGATGTGGGTCGTCGGCGAGTACGCTGCCGATGCCGGTGAGTATGGCGGAGCTGCGTGCGCGCAGGTGTTGCACATCGGCGCGCGCGGCCTCGCCGGTGATCCATTTACTTTCACCATCAGCCGCTGCGGTGCGGCCATCCAGCGTCATGGCGAGTTTCACACGCACGAAGGGGCGCTGCGCGCGCATGCGCAGGATGAAACCGGGGTTGAGCTTTTCTGCTTCCGTTTGCAGCAAGCCGCTTTCGACAGCGATGCTTGCGGCTTCGAGTTGTAACAGGCCCGTACCCGCGACCTTCGGGTTTGGGTCGCGCATCGCGGCCACCACGCGCATGACACCCGCCTGGATCAGTGCATCGGTGCACGGCGGCGTGCGCCCGTGATGACAGCAGGGCTCCAGCGTGACGTAAGCGGTGGAGCCGCGCGCACGTTCACCGGCCTGTTGCAGGGCATGGATTTCAGCGTGCGCCTCGCCGCTGCGTTGATGCCAGCCCTCACCCACGATTTCGCCGTCGCGCACAATTACGCAGCCGACGCGTGGATTAGGATGCGCCGTATAGAGGCCGCGCGCCGCGAGTTGCAGGGCGCGCGCCATGCAGGCGTGGTCTTTGGTCATTTCTTGGGGGGGTCAGCAGGCAGCAGCGGAATCTGCTGCTTCTTGGCGTCTTCCGGCAGCGCGTGCTTCAGGCGCTCGATCTCGTCGCGGAAGGCGTCGACATCCTGGAAGCTGTGATACACCGAGGCGAAACGCACGTAGGCAACCTCGTCCAGCCTGTGCAGCTCGTTCATCACCCACTCGCCCAGAGTGCGCGAGGCTACTTCACGTTCGCCGCTGGCGCGCAGGCGCTGCTTGAGGTGGCGGATGGCCGCTTCGATGCGCTCGCTCGACACCGGGCGCTTTTCCAGCGCCCGCATCATGCCCGCACGCAGCTTTTCTTCGTCGAACACCACGCGGCTGCCGTCACGCTTGATGAGGCGCGGCATCGCAAGCTCGGCGCTTTCATACGAGGTAAAGCGCTCGTCGCAGGTCAAGCACTGCCTGCGTCGGCGCACTTCGGCCCCCTCGTTGGCGAGGCGCGAGTCGATTACCTTGGTGTCATCCGCTCCACAGAAGGGACAGCGCATGGTGTGCGCTCCTGTTGGCCATAATTATGTTCCATATACCGGCAGACGGCGGCAAATGTCCAGCGCCTGATGCTTCACGCGTGCGATCACTTTTTCATCGCCGATGCTGTCCAGCACGTCGCAAATCCAGCCGGCGAGCAGGCGTGCATCATTCTCGTTGAAGCCGCGCGTGGTGATCGCCGGTGTGCCGATGCGGATGCCGCTGGTCACGAACGGTGACTGCGGATCGTTGGGCACGGCATTTTTGTTCACCGTGATGTTGGCCGCGCCGAGGGCCGCTTCGGCATCCTTGCCGGTGAGTTTCTTGCTCACCAGATCGACCAGGAGCAAATGATTGTCGGTGCCGCCGGAGATGACGTTATAGCCGCGCTCCATCATCACTTTGGCCATGGCGCGCGCATTGGTGAGCACCTGTTGCTGATAGATCTTGAACTCCGGCTGCAAGGCTTCCTTGAACGCCACCGCCTTGGCCGCGATCACGTGCATGAGCGGGCCGCCCTGAATGCCGGGGAACACGATGGACTGGAGCTTCTTCTCGATCTCCGGGTTGGCGCGCGCGAGGATGATGCCGCCGCGCGGCCCGCGCAGTGTCTTGTGCGTGGTGGAGGTGGTGATGTCGGCGATGTTCACCGGGCTGGGGTAAACGCCCGCAGCGATCAGGCCCGCCGGGTGTGCGATGTCCGCAAACAGATAGGCACCGACGCTGTCGGCAATTTTGCGAAAGCGCTGCCAGTCCACCACGCGCGAATAGGCGGAGAAGCCCGCGACCACCATTTTCGGCTTGTGTTCGATGGCGAGCTTCTCGACCTGATCGTAGTCGATCTCGCCGGTCGCCACGTTCAAACCGTATTGCACCGCATTGTAAATCTTGCCGGAAAAACTCACCTTGGCGCCGTGCGTGAGGTGCCCGCCGTGCGCGAGGCTCATGCCGAGAATGGTGTCGCCGGGTTGCAGCAGCGCCATGTACACCGCAGCGTTGGCCTGTGAGCCGGAGTGCGGCTGCACGTTGGCGTAATCGGCGCCGAACAGTTGCTTAACACGGTCGATGGCCAGTTGCTCGGCCACGTCGACAAATTCGCAGCCGCCGTAATAACGCTTCCTGGGATAGCCTTCGGCGTATTTATTGGTGAGCACCGAGCCCTGCGCCTCCAGCACGCGCGGGCTGGCGTAATTTTCCGAGGCGATGAGCTCGATGTGGTCTTCCTGACGCTGCTTTTCGCCCTCGATGGCGGCAAACAGTTCAGGGTCAAACCCGGCGATGGTCATATCTTTGCTGAACATGGTCTTCCTTAGATGCGCAAAGTGCGTAGGATACCCGATTTTCCGGGTGATTTCGCGGGCCTGGTGGCCCCGGATGAGGGTTTAAGGGCGATGCGGGTTTAAGTGCAGTGCGCTACACTGGCAAGGTCGCCATGTGGCGCATAAACCTAATCTGACAGGAGGGCCTCATGTTCCAGAAAATGTATGTGTGCCTGCAAAACAGAATCCCGGGTTGGATAGTGTCACTTATCGTCGTGCTGGTGATTACCTGGTTTACCATGAGCCCCGCAATCATGATGGCGGCGGGGCTAGGCTGGACGCTGCTTTATTGGCTCGCAGCCCTCGTGTGGTGTTTTTTCAGGGCGCTCAAGACGCCCGGCGCAGACGCCGGGCCGCAATGATTTTTTACTTTTAAAGTTACTCAGGAGACACAAAGCGAGAATACACTGCGATGGGTGTCTCCTGAGTAACAATTCTGTTTACTCTACCCCCACCCTGTCCCGCCCCCTAAACAGGGGGCGGGGACGCAGCGGAAAATATAGTGTTACTTAAATTAACTGATCAGCAAATCTCAGGAGATACGATGACTCACCGCAGCGCCATTATTGAAACCAACCAAGGCAGCATCCGTTTTGAACTGTTGGAGACGGAGGCGCCCAAGACCACGGAAAACTTCATTACCCTCGCCGATCGGGGATACTACGATGGCGTGATCTTTCACCGCGTGATCAAGGGCTTCATGATCCAGGGCGGCGATCCGACCGGCACCGGGCGCGGCGGCGAGTCGGCCTGGGGCGGGCGCTTCGACGATGAGATCGACGCCACATCGGAGCTCTACAAGCTGGGCTACAAGGCCGGCATCGTGGCGATGGCCAACGCGGGGCCGAACACCAACGGCTCGCAGTTTTTTATCATGCACGCAGACTATCCGCTGCCGCCGAGTTACGTGATTTTTGGCCGGGTCACGGAGGGCCAAGAGGTGGTCAATGCCATCGCGACGACGGCAAAAGATCGTAACGACAAGCCCGTCGAGCCGGTGGTGATGGGGAAGGTGATTATCGTGCCGTAAAGCGCGCAGTAAAATAGTAGTTGACAGCGCTACGTCAACTCGTACTATGTGCGCACAGAATGAATACGCCCGACAATTTTTACCCTTGTCATCACCTTCCCGGTACTAACCGACAGCGCCGCTATGGCTTATGCCCCAGCGGCGTTTTCATTTGCCCATTTCAATAACCCTCTTAGGAGATACACCCATGCTGCATCAACTCGACGAACCTCCCGGTAGTAGCCTGCGCGATGACCACGTGCGCTGGGGCGACGTACGCCCGGCCACCATCGCGCCGCTCGCGCTCCATATCAACAAGGCCTTCCCCAATCGCTACCTCGCCATTGAAGGCCACAAGCTCTACCCCTTCACCATTGACGCCAAGCCGCTGTTTGAAAGTTACCTCGGCCGCGCGCAAGTCCCGCTCTCCGATTACACCTTCGCCAACAACATCATCTGGCTGTCGCAGAAGAGCGGCTTTTACCAGATCATAGACGACTGCTTCTGCCTGTTTTGCCTCACCGGCGACGGCCTCACCATGCCGCTGCCGCCGCTCGGCAGTGTGGAAGACCAGCATGCGGCGCTCAGCACCTGCTTCGAGATCATGGACGGCTACAACGCTACGCCTTACCTCGGCAAGGTCGAGTTTGTATACCGCGACTTTCTGCGCGCGCTGCATGTCAGTCCGGACGACGACACGCCGTTCCCCACCGTGAGCGACGGCGCCTGGCTGGTCGAACGCAGCCTGCCCGACTACATCTACACCACCTCTGACCTGATCGAGCTCAAGGGCAACGCCTACAAGACCAAGCGCAACGAGATCAACCAGTTCCGCCGCATCCACCCGGACCATCGCATGGAGCCGGTGGGGCCGCAGCATCACGACGGCATCCGCGAGCTGGTCAACACCTGGTTGCAGGAGCGCATCAAATATCTGCCGGCGCAGGAGATACCTGATTTTCTGTGTACCGCCGAGCTGGAGCGCACCGCGATCAACCGTGCGCTGGAGCATTACGACTATCTGCAACTCGACGGCCTGTGCCTCATCATCGGCGGGCGCATCGAAGGCTTCACCTTCGGCGAGCGCATCACGGCAGATGTCGCCAGCGTGCTGGTGGAGAAGACCAACTTCACCATTCAGGGTTCGGCGCAATATCTGTTCCGCGAATTCGCCAAGACCTACCGCGATTGCACCTACATCAACGTGGGCGACGACCTCGGTCTGGAAAATCTGCGCAAGGTGAAGATGAGTTACCGCCCGGCGCTGTTCGGTGAGAAGTTCACCTTAAGCCGCTACAGTGTTCGGGGCTGAACTAACCGCGTACGGCGGTTCGCAGGGTCAGGCCGAAGTCTACGCGGCCACCGTACGCCGCGCCGCGCCCGAAGACCTCTATGCGCTGGTAGCGCTGGAGCGGCATTTCCCCAGCGACCGCATATCGCGCCAGAGCTTCCGCCGCCTGCTGCGCAGCGCGAGCGCCGAGGTGCGGGTGTACGAGGAGGCCGGGCAGGTGACGGGTAACGCCGTGCTGCTCTGCCGTACCCACTCCACGCAGGCCCGCCTCTATTCCCTCGTGGTACACCCGCAGCATCAGGGGCGCGGCATCGCACGTGCGCTGCTGGAGAGTCTTGATCGCGCCGCCGCCGCGCGCGGCTGCAACCGCTTGAGCCTCGAAGTGCGTGCCGACAACGCCCCCGCCTTGCGCCTGTATCAAAAAGCAGGCTTCCAGCTCATCCGCCAGATCACCGATTACTACGAAGATCACGCCTCGGCACTACGTCTTGAGAAACGAGTAGCAATTAAGTAGCTAGTAGCTAGTGGCGAGTAGCTAGTAGTAATAACAAGCCTGAATATCCAGTATCATAGTGGTCTTACTCTTACCCTAACCACTCGCCACTGCCCCTATGCAATACATTTATACGATGAATCGCGTCGGCAAAGTAGTGCCGCCGAAACGCGAAATCCTCAAAGACATTTCACTCTCATTTTTTCCCGGCGCCAAGATCGGCGTGCTGGGCCTGAACGGCTCCGGCAAGTCCTCGCTGCTGCGCATTATGGCGGGCGTGGACAAGGACTATCTGGGCGAGGCGCGCCCGCATCCCGGTACCCGCATCGGCTTCCTGTCGCAAGAGCCGCAGCTCGACGCCAAGAAAGACGTGCGCGGCAACGTGGAAGAAGCGGTGGCCGAGACCAAGGCGCTGCTCACACGCTTCGACGAGGTGAGCGCGCGTTTCGCCGAGCCGATGAGCGACGACGAGATGAATGCGTTGCTCGAAGAGCAGGCCAAGCTGCAAGAGAAAATCGAGGCGGTGGGCGCGTGGGAGCTGGATCGCACGCTGGAGATCGCCGCCGATGCGCTGCGGCTGCCGCCGTGGGAGGCGGATGTCAGCAAGATTTCCGGCGGTGAGCGCAGGCGCGTGGCGCTGTGCAAGCTGCTGTTGTCCAAGCCCGACATGCTGCTGCTCGACGAGCCCACCAACCATCTCGACGCCGAATCCATCGCCTGGCTGGAGCGCTTTCTACACGACTACCCCGGCACCGTGGTCGCGGTGACGCATGACCGCTACTTTCTCGACAATGTCGCGGGCTGGATACTGGAACTCGACCGCGGCCACGGCATTCCGTGGCAGGGTAACTATTCCTCGTGGCTGGAACAAAAACAAAAACGTCTGGAGATCGAAGAGAAACAGGAGACTGCGCGCCAGCGTGCGATGAAGGCCGAGCTGGAGTGGGTGCGCGCCAATCCCAAGGGACGGCACGCCAAGAGCAAGGCGCGCTTGACCGCGTTCGATGAGCTGGCTTCGCAGGAAACACAGAAGCGCAGCGAGACCAAGGAACTGTATATCCCGCTGGGGCCGCGCCTCGGCGATCTGGTGGTGCAGGCCGAGGGGCTGCGCAAATCGTTCGGCGACCGCGTGCTGATTGACAACCTGATTTTCAATTTGCCGCGCGGCGGCATCGTCGGCGTGATCGGCCCCAACGGCGCGGGCAAATCCACACTGTTCCGCATGATTGTCGGCGAGGAAAAGCCGGACACTGGCACGTTGCGCATCGGCGAGACGGTGCAACTGGCCTATGTGGATCAGTCGCGCGATACGCTGGACGGTAACAAGAACGTGTGGCAAGAGATTTCCGACGGCCTCGACCTCATCACCGTGGGCAAGTTCGAGATGCCCTCGCGCGCCTATGTGGGGCGTTTCAACTTCAAGGGCTCGGATCAGCAAAAACTGGTCAAGGATTTGTCCGGCGGCGAGCGCAACCGGTTGCATCTGGCGAAACTTTTAAAAAGCGGCGGCAATGTGCTGCTGCTCGATGAGCCCACCAACGACCTTGACGTGGAAACGCTGCGCGCACTCGAAGAGGCACTGCTCGATTTCGTCGGCTGCGCGGTGGTGATCTCGCACGACCGCTGGTTTCTCGACCGAATTGCCAGCCACATACTCGCCTTCGAGGGCGAAGGCGTGGTCACCTGGTTCGAGGGCAACTACGCCGACTACGAGGCCGACCGCCGCCGTCGCCTCGGCGTCGAGGCCGATCAGCCGCACCGGCTGAAGTACAAAAAGCTCGCGGGGTGATACTCTACGAGCATGCTCAACGCCATTCCCGCTGACTCCGTCGGCATCGTCACGCCGCAGACGCTGCGTTTCAGCGAGCCGCTGGCGCTCGACTGCGGACGCACGCTCGACGAATACGAACTCGTCTACGAAACCTACGGCGCGCTGAATGCGGCCTGTTCCAACGCGATTCTGGTGTGCCATGCACTCTCCGGCGATCATCATGCCGCGGGCTATCATGCGCCGGAGGACAAAAAGCCGGGCTGGTGGGACAGTTGCATCGGTCCCGGCAAGCCGTTTGATACGCGGCGCTTTTTCGTGGTGTCGCTGAATAATCTGGGCGGCTGCAAAGGCTCCACCGGCCCGGTGAGTGTGAACCCCGCCACTGGCAAGCCCTACGGCCCGGACTTTCCCATCGTCACGGTGCGCGACTGGGTGAAGAGCCAGAAACGTTTGGGCGATGCGTTGGGCATCCGCCAGTGGGCCGCAGTGATTGGCGGCAGCTTGGGCGGCATGCAGGCGTTGCAATGGGCCATTGATTTCCCCGATGGGTTACGTCATGCACTGGCCATTGCTGCCGCGCCCAAACTCTCCGCGCAGAACATCGCCTTCAACGAGGTGGCGCGCCAGGCCATCATGTCCGACCCCGATTTTCACGCTGGGCATTATTACGAACATAACGTCGTGCCGCGCCGCGGCCTCATGCTCGCGCGCATGCTCGGCCATATCACCTATCTCTCCGACGATGCGATGCGCGCCAAATTCGGCCGCGAGCTGCGTGAAGGCAAGCTCAACTTCGGTTTCGACGTGGAGTTTCAGGTCGAGAGCTATCTGCGTTATCAGGGGCAATCCTTTGTTGATCGCTTTGACGCCAACACCTATTTGCTGATGACCAAGGTGCTGGATTATTTTGATCCGGCGGCGGATTTTAATCACGACCTGTCGGCGGCGCTCAAGGTGGCGACGGCGCAGTTTTTTGTGATCGCGTTCACCAGCGACTGGCGCTTTCCGCCCGCGCGCTCGCGCGAGATTGTGCGCGCCCTGCTCGATAACGATCGTGAGGTGAGTTACGCCGAGGTTACGTCGTCCGAGGGGCATGATGCGTTTCTCATTCCCGATACGCATTATCAGACGCTGCTGCACACCTATCTCGAACGTGTCGCCAGAGAAGTGGGCGTGTAATGGCCCTTCGATTACACTCAGGACAGGCCCTGCGCCCGGATTTTGAAATCATCAGTGAATGGATCGCGCCTGGCAGCCGCGTGCTGGATCTCGGTTGCGGCGACGGCGCACTGCTTAGCTATCTGAATGCCACGCGCGGTGTGAGCAGTTACGGGCTGGAGATCGACGGCGCCAATATCATCAAGTGCATCGAGGCGGGCGTGAACGTGATCCAGACCGACCTCGACGCCGGCCTGTCCGATTTCGATGCCGACTCGTTCGATTACGTGATTCTCTCGCAGACCCTGCAGGCGGTGTATTACCCCGACCGGCTGCTGGATGAAATGCTGCGCGTCGGACGCGAGGGCATCGTCACCTTCCCCAATTTCGGCCACTGGCAAAATCGCGCGCAGATTGCGCTCGGCGGCCACATGCCGGTGTCGCGCAACCTGCCGAACGAGTGGTACAACACACCCAACATCCATCTCTGCACGCTCAAGGATTTCGAGCGGCTGTGCGCGAAAAACGGCATCAGCGTGCTACAGCGCACCGTGGTCGATCATGCGCACCGTGGCGGTTGGGGCATGCGGCTGTTTCCCAACCTGCTGGGCGAGATTGCGCTGTACCGCTTTCAGCGCCGTCCTAGCTGACCGGACTGCCGCCTTCCAGATGGCGTATGCGTGTCCGCATACGCCACAACAACCACAGCCCCGGCAGTGCCGCGAGTGTGGTGATGAAGAAAAAAATCACCCAGCCCAGCGAATCGGCGAGCACGCCCGCAGGCGGCCCCAGGTATTGCCTGCCGAACGCGGAGAAGGCGGAGAACAGCGCGAACTGCGTGGCGGTGTAGCGGTGATCGCACAGCGTCATCAGCAGCGCCACAAAGGCCGCCGTGCCCATGCCGCCGCTCACCTGTTCAAATACCACCGCGATGACCAGCATGGTGTAGCTTTTGCCTACCCATGCGAGCAGCATGAAGCTCAGATTGGAAACCGCCTGCAATATCCCGAACAACATCAGGGCGCGGTACAGGCCGAGCCGGGGCAGGATTGCGCCGCCGAACAGCGCACCTACGATCAGCGCGAGCAGCCCCAGCCCCTTATTCACTGCGCCGACATCGGTCAGGGAAAAACCCACGCCGCGCAACAAAAAGGCGGTGCTCAAGGTACCCGCGAAGGCATCGCCGAGCTTGTACAGCACGATCAACAGCAGTATCCACGCCGCACCCCTGAGAGAGTGCAGCGAAACGAAGGCTTTGAACGGCTCCGTCACCGCCTCCTGCAAAGTGCGCGGCGGAATGATACGCCCGTCCGGCTCCGGGCCGAGCAGTGTGGCGAGGACGCCGATAATCATCAACCCCGCGAGGATGAGATACGTAGTGTGCCAGCCGAAGTTGTCGGCCATGATGAGCGCGCCCGCGCCCGACACCAGCATGGCGATGCGATAGCCCATCACCGACACCGCCGCGCCTACGCCGCGCTCCGCCGGGCGCAGCACATCGGCGCGGTAGGCGTCGAAGGCAATGTCCTGCGAAGCCGAAGTGAAAGCGACAAACACGGCGAGCGCTGCCAAGGCCCACAGCGCGTGTTGCGGCGAACCCACTCCCATCGCCGCGATACCCAGCATGAGCGCCACCTGCGTGGCGACCATCCAGCCGCGACGCCGCCCCAGCCACGGCGGCACAAAACGATCCATGAACGGCGCCCAGAGAAACTTGAGCGTGTAAGGCACACCCACCAGCGTGAAGATGCCGATGGTTTTCAAATCCACACCCGCAGTCGTCATCCACGCCTGCAACGTCCCACCGGAAAGCGCCAGCGGCAGCCCGGAGGAGAATCCCAGCAACAGCACCACCGCCACGCGGCGGTTGGTGAAGATATGGAGGTAGTCTTTAAGTGTCATTTTATTGAAGTGTCATTCTGAGGAGTGGAACAACGATGAGTCTCGCCAACGTTCATAGAAGCCTTCTCAAAAATGGATTTTACCCCTTCCCTTTAAATGCCTGTGCCTTACGCCTGACCTCCTCGGCAGGAACAGGCTGTACAGTTCCTGCATCCAGTTCGCGCGCCCGCCGTTTGGCCTCCACCAGCCAGTCTTCGGCGATTTCACTTTCGGACGGCGCATCAAGACTGAGTAATAATTTCTTCGCCAACTCGGCCCTCTCGTCCTCTGGTAGATGCAGGGTCTCCTCTTCAGATTTGCTTCAGTTTAATATGTTACCCCTGCTCAAATTTATTTTGCTCCCAGGATGATGGGTGGAGCGTAAGCGTAACCCATCACCCCCCTCAAGCAACTTGCCATCACAAAGTATAATCGTAATCCATCGTCAACGGCGCGTGGTCGGAGAAGCGCTCCATTTTATAAATCGAAGCGGCTTTGACTTTATCCGCCAGGCCCGGCGTGATGACGTGGTAATCAATGCGCCAGCCGACGTTTTTCGCACAGGCCTGACCACGGTTCGACCACCAGGTATATTGTTCCGGTTGTTGGTTCACCACGCGAAATGCATCGACAAAGCCGAGCTTGCCGAACAGTTGATCCATCCAAGCGCGTTCTTCGGGCAGGAAGCCGGAGTTCTTTTGATTACTACGCCAGTTCTTGAGGTCGATGTTT